>JACQRA010000157.1 GCA_016206725.1 Candidatus Omnitrophota bacterium | reverse complement strand
GTTTCACTATCTCCGGTATCTCCTGCTGCTCGTCGTGGCGGCCAAGGCGGTCTCGACCGTCATCGATTACCAGTTCAACGGCCTGGTGGAACTGGCAGTGAGCGGCACAGAAGCCAGGACCGCGCTCTTTGGCACGTTCTATACAGTTCTGAATGTCACGTCGTTAGCCGTGCAACTGCTCCTGACGAGCCGCTTGTTCAACCGGTTGGGCGTGCACCGGTCCTTAACCGTGCTGCCGGTCGGCCTAGCCATTGGGCTCATCGGCCTCCTCGTCATCCCGGGGATCGCCGTCGCCGGGCTCGTGGCGCTGTATGATCGCAGCATGAACTACTCCCTTGGCCAGACCGGGAAAGAGGTGCTGTACGTCTCCATCCCCAGCGAGGTGCGCTACCAGGTCAAGCCCCTGATTGACGCGGCCGCGTTTCGATTCGCCCAGGGGATGGCCGGCGTGGGGTTGCTCGTGGCTCAGCGCCTTGGGCACCTGCCACCGCAGACGTTTGGCCTTCTGGCGCTGCCACTGATCGCCGTCTGGTGGCTGGCAATCCATCGGCTCCAGGCGGTTGAAGCCGCTTGGGTGCAGCGCCTGTGATTGCTTGGAGAGGGACGCCTGTGGTACGATGACCGCATGGCTGCGACGCAACTGGATGATCAACAGCTCATTCCCAAGCTTCAGGCGCGCGACGAAGCCGCGCTCGAAGCGCTCATGGCCCAGTACCAAGCGAGGGTCTTTGGCTTGGCTCTGCGCCTGAGTGGCAACCGCCAAGACGCTGAAGAAGTGCTGCAGGATGTGTTCTTGGCGGTGTTTCAAAAGATCGACGGGTTCCGCGGCGAGGCGAAGCTGTCGAGCTGGATCTATCGGATCACGGCCAACGCCGCGTTGATGAAGCTGCGCAAGCGGCCGAAAGTCCAGCAGATCCCGCTGGAAGAAGAGCTGGGGCCGGCGATGACCGACGAGGGCATGATTGCCGAGCCGGTCGTGGACTGGTCGAGGCTGCCCAACGATGAGCTCGACCGGAAAGAATTGGGCCAGCGGATCGAGCAGGCCCTGAATCTTTTGCCGGCGGACTATCGCAGCGTCGTGGTGTTACGAGACGTCGAGGGATTCTCCGCGCAGGAAGCGTGTGACATGCTGAGTCTTTCGGAGGCTGCCCTGAAAAGCCGGCTCCACCGTGGCCGGCTGTTCTTGCGCAAGCAATTAGCAGACTACGCGATGGTGCACCATGCTTAGATGCCGTGACGTGGGTATGTTGCTCTACGAGTACATCGAGCAGCGTCTGGAGCCATCCGTGAGCCAGCAATTGGAGCAGCACCTGGCGGATTGCCCCGGGTGCCTGGCGTTCATCAACACCTACAAGCAGACGATGCGTCTCTCGAGTGATCTGCGCTGCCGCGACATTCCTCCAGAGCTCCAACAGAAACTGCGCAGCTTCATCAAGACGAAGCTCTCCTCCCGCCGCCCCAGCTTCTGGGAGCGGCTCCGGTCTCACCTGACCGGCTTGCTCTAACTCCCTCCTCTAAATCCAGCTCTCCCATCGTCCACGACCGCCCGATCCCACCACCTGCTGGGGATCGGCATAGCCGATCCGGACCGCGCAGCGATCCGGCCTTCGGCCAACCAACAGGTGGTGGGACGAATCCTTTTCTGCTCTCCCGCATCGAAAGAGGTAGAAGGGAGGGCATGGCGGATGGTCAAGCTACTTGTCTTGCTCCTGTTGAGTGTCGGCGCCATCGCGTGGATGATCCGGCGGGCGAAGCGCTGCAGCAGTTGCGGCTGTGGCGGGGTGTCGAGATGGAATTGATCGGAGGGTTCCTGGTGATCGTCGTGATGCTCTGGCTGGGCCTGACAGTCTGCGCAAGCGGACTCTGTCGTGACAAGCAGGTTCTCAAAGACCAATGAGGAGGTGAGAAGAAGATGACACGCAACACATTCGCAGCCGTCGCGCTCGTCGCTCGCTGGAATGGCCGTCGAATACGCTGAAACGACGCAGGCCAAGCGGAGCATCACGGTGCCCTGCCATCTTGGGATGCACCTGCGGGTCGCGGCACTGGTCGTCACCATGGCCCGGAAGTTTCAATCGGACATCACGCTCTGCTCCAACCGCCTGTGCGTCAGCGCGAAGTCGATCCTTGGGATGTTGGAGCTCGCAGCCGTGCGCGGCAAGCGACTCTCTCTCGTGGCGCGTGGGGCTGATGCCGATCGGGCCGTCCAGACGATCGCTGATCTCTTTGAATCCAAAGACATACTGTGCAAGGAAGAACTGACAGAGGAGGTCGTTGATGGACACGCGTGAGCACGTCCAGCCCGCTCAATGCGAAGGCCCTTATTTCCCTCAGACGGTTATGTTAGTATGGGAACATGGGGGTACAATGGGGACGTTTTCCACAACCATAAGGGAGGGGTCATGGGAAGCGGGTGCTGCGGTTCAGAGGAGAAGGTAACGTACGTGTGCTCGGCCAACCCGAAGGGCTGTCCCTCGCAACAGCTGCCGGCGAATCAGCCGCCGCCGAGCTGCTGCGGGCGGCCGATGCAGAAACAGGCCACCAGGTCTTCTTGCAGCTGAAGCAAGCCAGGGGATGGTTCGCACGATTGGAGTGCTGACCGGCGGAGGCGACTGCCCGGGCTTGAACGCCGTGATCCGCGCCGTCGTGAAAGCGGCTTCCGCTGACCATCAGCTTCGAGTCGTTGGGATCCTTGACGGGTACGCGGGGCTCGTCGAGGGTCGGGCGCGACCGTTGACTGACGCCGACGTCTCGGGTATTCTCCCGCGAGGGGGCACGATCCTCGGTACGTCGAACCGCGACGATCCGTTCCGATACGCGACCCCCAATCCGGACGGCTCCACAGCAGTCACAGACCGCTCCGATGACGCCTTGCGCCAGATTGAGCGGCTTGGGATTGAGGGATTGGTGATCATCGGGGGGGATGGAACGCTGTCCATTGCCCAGAAGCTCTCTGTGCGCGGCGTCCCGATCGTGGGTGTTCCCAAGACGATCGATAACGATCTGGCCGCCACCGATGTCACGTTCGGTTTCGATTCGGCGCTGGCCGTTGCGACGGATGCCGTTGACCGCCTCCACACGACCGCGGAATCGCACCATCGCGTGATGGTGCTCGAGGTGATGGGCCGCTACGCCGGTTGGATCGCCCTGCGCGCCGGCATCGCGGGCGGAGGCGACATCATCCTCATCCCTGAAATCCCCTATGACGCGCACAACGTCTGCCACGCCGCCCGCAAGCGCCTTGAGCGCGGCAAGCGATTCAGCATTGTCGTGGTGGCCGAAGGCGCTGCGCCGGTCGGAGGGAAGATGGTCGTCCAGCGCGCCGTGGCCGGTTCGCCTGACCCCATCCGTCTTGGCGGCGTGGGTCAGGCCATCGCCCAACACGTCGAGCCGTGCGCGGGATTGGAGAGCCGGGTCACGGTGTTGGGGCATCTCCAGCGTGGCGGCTCGCCGACGCCGTTTGATCGTTGGCTCGCCACTCGGTTCGGCGTGGCGGCCGTGGAGCTCCTGATCGAAGGTCGCGCGGGACGGATGGTCTGCCTGAAGGGCCAACGCATCGAGTCGGTCGAGCTCAGCGCGGCGGTCAGCCAGCTCCGGCGCGTCGCTCCCACCGGCGACGAAGTGCAGGTGGCGCGAGCGGTCGGCACATCCTTCGGGGACTGATCATGGAGAGCAATCGCCTCGCCTCCTTCTTCATCGGCAAGGGCTCCCTCACCGACATGGGGGAGCGGTACCCGCTCCTCGACCGCCGCTTCCAGAGCAGCATCGCAGGCCTCTACGTCATCGGGAATGTTGCCGGGACTCCGGACATCAAAGCCGCCCTCAATGCCGGCTATGACGTGGCCCACCGAGTCGCGGGTCTGCCGAGAGCGGGTAAACCGGCGTGCGACTATGACGTCATCATCGTCGGGGCTGGTCCCGCGGGAGTGAATGCGGCCCTGGAGTTCGAAAAACTTGGCGTCCCGTACCTGCTCCTCGATGCGGAGGAGCGATTTACCACGATCAAGCGGTTTGAGCCGCAGCACGAGTTCTTCCTGGCCAAGACCGGACCGCGGCGGATCAAAGGCGATCTCTGGTTTGACGATTGTGTGGCCGGTGACTTGGTGCGGCGCTGGGACGCGTGGCTCCACGACAAGCTCCTCGCGCTCCGTGAACATGAGCGCGTGCTGGACATCAAGAAAACCGATGGCTTCGAAGTCATCACCGACAAGGGCCGCTACCGGTGCCACCGCGTGATCATCGCCGTCGGCAAGCTCGTGCTGTTGTCGCGGCTTGATGTGGCGGAGCTCAGGGATGAGCGGATCGTCTATCGGCGGACACAAGTGGACACCACCGAAGTCCCCACCGCGTTCCTCAAGAAAATCGGCTTGCAGTTTGAAAACACGTGGGACTGGAAGCGGTGGGCGTATCTGGCGGTCGTGTCCCTGCTGGCCGCCGCGTTCTATCTGGCGAAGAAACTGCACCCCGATCTAGTCGTCGTCGGAGGGCGCAACCTCAACGGGTGGTACCCCTTCCTCTATAGCGCCATCGTGACGGTCTTCGGCATCAAGGCCATCCTCCGCTACCGGGACCGGCTCCAGACCGCCAAGTACCTCTCGTTGATCTTCTTTCAGGTGGCCTTCTTCTGTGTCGTCCCGGAGCTGATCCTGCACAACTGGCGGGCGTACGGG
>JACQRA010000156.1 GCA_016206725.1 Candidatus Omnitrophota bacterium | reverse complement strand
TCGCCCAGAGCATCGAAACCAAGTTGCGGGCCGAGCAGGAGTCGCTCCAGAAGGAGTTCGAGCTGGTGAAGGCGAAGAAAGACGCTGAGATCGAAATCGCCAGGGCGCAGGGGGTGGCGAAAAGTAACGAGATCATCGCCGGCAGCATCACGGAGAACTATTTGCGCTATCGCTGGATCGAAGGGCTCCAGGCGAGCCAGGCGACGGTGATCTACGTGCCGACGGAAACCAACCTGCCGATTTTGGAAGCCGGCCGTTGGAGCGATCTCCAGAAATCGGTGACGCCGGCCAAGCCCGACCGCTAACGTTCATCGTCCCTGTTTGACGAAATACGATATACGCTTCACAATCAACGGTTTTCTGGGGACGTAGCTCAGTTGGTTAGAGCATTGGCTTGTCAAGCCAAGGGTCGCGGGTTCGAGTCCCGTCGTCCCCGTGTCTTTCTTGAACTGGGTGTAGTACAATTCAGGGGATGAGACCTCTGTTAGTGATGAGAGGTGTAGAAATGGCGCTCAGGATGTCTTGGGTGCTGTTTGTCTTTGCGTCCAGGAAAGAAGGGACGGGAAGCTTCTGGATCAAGCGTCTGGTCATGATCGGGTTGGCGGTGCTTGCCCCCGCCGCATCTCAACAGGCGTTTGCCAAAGCGGTGCAGGAAACCGAAATTCTTTTCGATGCCTCCAGCAGCATGAATGAACGGAGTGGCGAGGCGTTCAAGCTGGACGTGGCTAAGCAAGCCTTGACCACGATCGCCGGTCAGATTCCTGCCGATGCGAACGTCGGCTTTCGGGTCTTTGGACAACATCCCATTCGAGAGCGCGGTGGGACGAAGGAAGAGTCGTGTCGGGATTCCGAGCTGGCGTTCCCGATCCAGCCGTTTGAAAAAGAGCGGTTGCTGGCAGCCCTCTCCTCGCTCCAGGCGTACGGTCAGACGGCGATCGGATACTCCCTCCAGCTCGCCGCGAAAGATTTTACGCCATCTCCGGAGGCGGAGAAGACGATCATTCTCATCAGCGATGGCCAAGAGACCTGCGGCGTTGACCCTGTCGGCGTCGTCCAGGCGCTCAAGGCTCAGGGGATTCACCTCGTGATCCACGCGGTGGGGTTTGCGGTGGATCCCGACGCGAGGGCGAAGCTGCAGGCATTGGCGGAGGCCACCGGCGGGACGTACGCCGATGCGCAGCGCGCGGATGAATTGGAGGTCAACCTCAACACTGCGGCGGCACGGGCGGGACTGCTCCTGGCGCCGGCCCGGCCAGCTGCAGAGAACCTGCTGGCGGCTAGCGCTGGGGCTCGAATCGTGTCCGCCTCAACGCAGGAGTTTTCGAAGCTCATCGATGGGAAGGAAGAGACGACCTTTGCATTCCATGGCGGGGAAACGGGCGTCTTTTCGTTCAAGGAGAACCGGGTGGTGCTGCTGGAAGGATTTGCGGTGCCGATCTTCAAAGCTAGCCGCGTCAATCCAGGATCGATCGAGCTGTTCGGATCATTGGACAGCCCCACCACAGGATTTTTCCATCTGCAATCGATCCGAGTGAAGAACGAGGTTTCCTATGACAATGTGTACCAAGCAGTTCCCATCGATTCGCCTGTCGCGATCCGTTACCTCAAGGCGGTCGTGGGGCGTGGGGCCGACGATTCGATGTCCTACCATACCGAGTGGCACGCTTATGGCCGGTACCTGGAAGGCCGAGAGTTGGAGGAGCATCTCCAAGCCGCTCGCCGGCGCTCACGCAACGTCCTTGCGGCCGAGAATGGCGGTACGCTGATCGCATCCAGCAACTCCAACTTTCAGTATCTCATCGATGAGACGAGCGCGAGCGTGGGCTACGTGGCAGAGGTGGAAGTGAACTCTGAAGGCATTTTTGGCTTTCAGAATGGTCAGACCGCACTGCTCCAGCACGTCGCTGTTCCCATCCTCCACAGCGACGCCTCCAATGTCAAAACACTCGAATTCTGGGTTTCTGAAGCAACCCCTACGAGCGGTTTTCATAAGGTCGGGACGATGGAAACGACGAACCTGGTGTTTGCCGGCAATCCGTACCAAGAATATGTGTTGGATCCTGCTGTGAAAGCCAAATACCTGAAGGTGAAAGTGCTGTCCTCCCACGGCGGAATTGCCCGAGTGAAGATTCCAGAGTTGCGGGCGGTTGGCTTCCTCGAGGATTAGGCGCCAGCGCGCCCCCCCGCGATGCCAGGGTGGACGGTCCTGGGGCTGCTGATCGGCTGCTGCGTGGCGGCGAGTGCTGTGGTGCTGGCATGGACGTCCTCCTGGCACAGCGACACCGTCCAGCGCATCACGGGGTTCCTCGCGACACTGCCTATCCTCCTGGTCTGGTCGCGGCATCCTTCTGAACGTTTCCTTCTTGGGACCTTCGTGACTTACTGGGCCGCCGTGGGCACGCTGCTCGGGTGGCTCGCGGGTCGCCGAAGCGCTCTCTGGACCATGACGCTGTGCGGGGAAGCCCACGAATGAAGAAATCGCTCGTCGGTATCGCCCTCGGCCTTCTCTTGGGAGCGATAGGGTGGTTCGTCCTGGCGGAACACCGGCGCGCAGCCCGCCCCAAGACGCCACGGGCGTTTTACCTGGAACTCCGTGAAACCAACCGAGACACGTTTCCAACTCGGCTCTTCGAGTCCCGAGGTTCTCTGAGACGGTCGCCGGTCGTCTTGCGAGACGGGGTGCTGGTGATCGATCAGGAGCGCGTGCAGTCCGTCGGAGAACAGCCGGGAGCCTGGCCGCCCCGCGTCAGGCGCGACCCCCACGATCTCGACGTGAGGCACGCGGTTCTCGTCGTATCGTATGAGGTCAGCTTTGAGGGCGCTGGGCGGCAGGATCGCTGGAGCGACACCTACTTCTTTGGCCGTCTGCCCGCCACCATTGCGCTGCCCGTCGGAGTAGCCCTATCGGACCCCCTGCGGATGACGCTGGATGAGTCCATGACCCAGCTCCTTCAGGTCCGACTGCTTCCGCATCCATCGCTGATGATCAGCGCGCATCGTCAGCCCGAAGCCCTCCTCCTCCAGTCCGGGGGCCAGGCGTTCGTGCTCTCCCCGCAGCACGAGCAGCAACTCTTCCAGCGCGCGAGCACGCTGACGGTGACCAAAGAGTTCCTGGGCCCGGTCCCCAAAGGCGACGTGACCGAACGCGACATCCGGGTTGAGGCGCAGGACTATGGCCCGGTGACGTTCTCGACGACGCTGCAAGCGACCCATCATGGTTGGCATGAGATCCAGGTGGACTAACAACGGCGCGGTGCTGCGGGGCATGATCACCCTGCTGTGTTGGGGCGCGTGGCCGGGTGCCGTGGAGGTTCGTGCGGAGGAGAAACAAACCGACGTCGAATACTTCTACTTGACCCGTCCCAGTAAGTTAGGCGTAGTGCTTGATCCGAGCCGGTTCCATGACAGGGTGATCGTCAACAGCCAAAACTTTGCGATTTACTATCGGAAGGACCACATCTCCCCATCGGTGGCCGTGGAGGTGGCTCGCCAGCTCGAGTCTGCGTGGAATGCGATCGTGGGGCTCGGCTACCAAGTGCCCGAGGCATTTACCACCTACCGCGTCCCCGTCTACCTCCTCAACACGACGCACCCCACCAACCTGGCCGAAGCGTCGTACCTCCGCAGCGTCCGCATCCCGGGGACCACCACCGACGTCTATCGCTGGCTGGACGCCATTGAAGTCTACGGGCCGTGGGATGACTTCAACTGGTTCGAGAGAAAATCGTCGCTGGCCCACGAGCTGTTTCACATCTTCCAGTATGGCTACGCGTTTCGGGATGGCGTGACGAACGCTGTCGCCGATCAATCACTCTGGTTTTCCGAGGGCACCGCCGTGTGGATTGAGGATGAAATCTTCCCGGAAGTCGGCGACGACTACGGGTACATGGGATATCAAGCCGACTGGCGCCCCATGTGGATGGAGCTGAACCCATCGCTTTATGAGACCTCTCGTCCAGGCGCGTTCAGCTCTTTCGAGTACGGGACCGGCCTCTTTTTCAAGTACCTTTCGGAGCATGCCCCGGCGAAGCGGGATGCCATCAGGAAGATCTGGGAAGCCTACGCGCCGCCAAACTTCCAGGGTGAGTATGGGATACGGGCGGTTCATGACGCCTTGCGCCCCCCACACCAGTATCAGCCCAATCCGTTTTACCACCTGTTCACGGACTTTTGCGTAGCAGTCTATACGAGGAACCTGCAGCCGTATGGGTTTGGCCGTGGGCACGGCATGCTTCAAATCCTCCGCATTCCGAAATCCTCCCGCTCAGAGGCGTGGGTGTACCGGGCGTATGCTCAGCGGGGGGTCCAGATCACTCCCGCGGTGGTGCATCCCATGCGGCCGCTCTCGGCGCTGTATTACGCCTTCAAGCCTCCCGCCGCGGATGACCTGCAGCTCAAGCCCTCTCGCCTGCATGTGGTGGTGCGAGTGAACCCCAAATCCCTCGTGCGCGCCGCGGCAGTCAAGGAATGGGGTCCCGCCACGAACAATCGCGTGGAGGTGGAGCACCTGGCATTTGCTGCCGACGGCAAGTCGACGCTGACGATCCCGTCGTACGGCCTGCAGCCCAACGCGATTAACCGTGTGGTGCTCGTCTTGGCCAACCCCTGGCTCGATCCCGATCGAGTCGAACTGGCCGCTGCAGTGGGTGAACCGCCCTACCTCAAGGAGCTGAAAATCTTCCGTGGCCCGCAGCGGGAATGGATCTACTACGGGGTCTGGGGCGAGTCCCTGGGGTTACGCACGAGGAGCGTGTGGAGCCAGTTGTCCCTCGAGCACGGCGAAGAGGAGATCCAGGATGTCGAAGTGGAAGCCACCTTCTCGAGGGGGATGGATCACGTCACGAACGCCCAGATTGGACGCGTCAGCGTCCCGTGGCAAGGCCAGCCGACCATGGGCCGAACGCAGTGGCGAGGGACAATCAGCCGGCTCAAGCTCGATCCGCTCTCCAAGCAGCAGGGCTACCTCGAGATCAAAGTGGTGGGGGAAGCGCCGGAGCGCCTCGACCTCGATGCCAATCCCGAGACGGTGGCGTCCCTGAATCCCACCACCCTTCAATGGGATGGCTATGAGGCGCAGCAGGGCGGGTCGGACACCCATTTCGGCGGGGTTGATGAGCGCCATCAAATCATGCTCAAGAAGTACGCCCCGTTTGTCAAGGCGGTCTCGATGGTTCAGGGGAACACCCCGGTCTACGAGGCCGCGTGGCGGGATGAGGGGCGGGAGGTCCGCAACCTCTACAAAGATCTCGACGAGGTGGTGGCGCTGGATCAGGCTCGCTCCGGGAAGGTCGTCATCGAGTTTTCCAAACCGATGAAGACCGCCGAGCTGCGGATTGAGCAGACGCAGATCCCCCTGCGGGGCGTGAAGGGCGGCCGGCGATTCGAAGGGGCCGTAGACTTCAGGCCGTTCCGGCGCGTCCAGCGCGAGGCCCTGCAACTGTCCATCACAGCCACCGACGGGTTTGGGGATCACCTGGACAGCCAGCCGGAGAGCGTCGCCGATTTTTACATCACGCAGCAGCCGCGCAAGACGCGGTGGTTGCGATACACACCCGGAACCGACCGGTGGCATCGGCTAAGGGCCAAGCGCGAGGAGTCACCGGCTGGAATATCTCTGGCTGGCCGATGGCAGTGGGATGAAGGTGTGATGGAGATTTCACAGGCAGGGGCAAGGGTCAACTCGGTTTGGGTGACGCTCGAGCCGGTGTTCAAGTCAGGCTACGGTTTTCGTGAAGGAGATCCAGGACTGGCCGGGACTTTTCGAGACAGGGCCTATCGTGGAAAAATCAACACCCATTTTTCGGTGGGTGTCAAGGCGATGTGCCCGGCACAATGGCAGATGTGGGCGAAATGTGAAGCGACTCTATCAGCGGACGGGCAGACTCTCGAAGGCCGATGGATAGACTATGAGCTTGGCGACCGGTGCCGCTTGAAAAGAACTGGATGGCGACCGTTCATCGCGAGACGATTACCGGAGGAAAAATCCACAGGAACCCAGGATGAAAAGTCGGAAAAACAACAAGCGGAGACACCACCCATCCCCTGCGAGCCAGGCGTGTCGTACGGCTATGAGGTGGAATCCGGAAGCTTGGGCGGGATACAGACAATATACTTGGTGACGACGCACTACGAAGAGCAGCAGGAGGAGGGCGGCGGATGCCGGGTGCGCATTCGAAAGGAGCGCGCCCTGGTGGAATATGCGGCAGCCATCGATCTCGACACGGCGGCAAGAAGTCGGCGATGGCAGGTAGGCCAGAAGAACACCGTCCTGCTGGATGAGAACCGCTCCAGCCGGACGGATGCGGTGGGTTTCCAGAAACTCCAACAGGACTGGTCCGCATGGAAGGCGGCGCACATGGGCAAGAGGCCGAAGGAACAGCGCGAAGAAGCCGATCGGCGCATCGAGGAATTGGTGACGGCCATCCAAAACGCCCTACGTCAGTAGCTACCTCCACTCAACATCGTCCCGTCGCTCCCGTTTTATTGGCAAGTGCTATACAAGGAGAAGCGTTTGAAAGCAGTAGGAGCGCTTCAAGTGAAGGCGATTTTCAGAGCGAGCGGCCGATGTTCAAGTTCGTCGAGTACCTCGAATCTCTACTGAGAAAGTAGCGATCTCTTTGGACAACCCAAGGAGGGCTAGAGGTATGGGCCGACGTGTATTCAGCTGGCGATGGACCCGATGTCGTATCGCAATCGTGGGACTGAGCATCGCGATTGTGGCAGGTGCCATCCTCCACGTCATCCCGGCTCTTACGCCGCAAGGCGTTCGCCTTGTCTCTGATGATGGCAAGGCCACGCTAACCATTCCGCCCGGCGCGCTGCCCAACGGCCTGAGCCGTCAGGCGGTGCGGATGGTCCCTGTGGTTATGTCTGCGCGTCCGGATCTCGCCCAGTACCCTACCGCGCATCTGGCGTATCGTCTTGAACCCGACGGCATCGTGCTGAACAAGCCGGCGATCCTGAGGATCGAGGCGAGCACCGCGCCTCACAGTGTGCCCATGCTGGCCCACGTGAGTGCACGGTCGGTGGAGTTGGTGTCAGGAGCGACGATCGAGCTGATCGAGCCTCAACGCGTTGTCGTCACCGGAGCACTCTCGCATTTCAGCCTGGTCGAGCTCGAAGAGGGCCTGTTTACCGTCGAGATCCCGGATGATCTGGGGACCCACCGTGTCGGTGAAACATTCCCGGTGTCGATCAGCGTTGAGAGCCGACGGGCGACGCCACCCACGCGCAACCATCTTGACCCGCAGGCGCGGTATGACGACAGGAATCCCCGATATGGATACGTCTTCTATGTGGACGGAATTCCAACCGTCTCATGGAGCATGTCGTCTCGCGGACCCGTGATTCCTCAGGAGTGGTCTTCTCGGGGTGGCTCGGATGTTGCTCCGGGCGGTGCACAGGTCAGCTCGGCCCTGACGTGTATCAACGAGGGACCCGGTCACGTCATGGTATCAGTTGCCCTCCGGTACCTCTACACGTGGTCGCTCTACGACTTCAACGACTTTCTGGCGATCGGCAGGGGCGTCGGCCATGTGCTGGATTGGTTCTCCCCCATGGAGCCACAATCCGGCATGGCGTGGCTTCAGCGGAACATCCCGCTGCGGTGCGTCGGGGATCCCCTTGCAGAACTATCGAGTTCGACAAGCTGCGGAGGGGTCTGGAGGGTGCGCGGGCGTGCGCTCCAAGACATTGTGGACACACTTGCGGAGCTCGAGGCGTTCGTGTACGGGGTAGGCTACGTTCCGCTCACCCTGGATCGTTCGACCGGGGAGTTTGTGGGAGAGCGTGAGATCCCGCCTGGGACATATAAGTTTATGTTGATGGGCAAGGCGGTCAAGCCGCAGGACGTGGAGTTGCAAGACACGTTCGTGTTGCGCGAGGGGACGTTCACGATCGAACCATGTCCGGTCATGCGGCACACGCAGGTGGATGTGCAGACGGAATGCGGTGGCACCCTCATCATGAACGGGACGCTTGTAGGGGATCTGCGCCGCATCTCTGAAGTCATCGTCGTCCTCAACGAACAGCTCAAAGGCAAGGCGGTCTGGAACGGGGCGGTAGGCGAGTTCCATCTCATCTGGGATCTGGCCCCTGGCGAGTACGATGACACAGTGGAGGTGAGGACGACAGACGGACAAACACTAGTTGTGGAGCGCGGCCATTTCATCATCCGTCCCTGTCCGCCGGAAACTGGTGGCTCAAGACGACGGCGTCGGGTGCCTGATGCCCCGCGCGACTCGCGGCCGGACCGCACGACCACGACATCGACCACTTCGGATGTTTGGCGGCGGCAACCCGTTGGCAACTGGACCGAACCTCCGACTAGTGGATGGCGGCTCCCGCCTGACCTCGGAATGCCTGACAGCTCCCGGACGCCCCCAGGGACGCGCGATACAACCGGACAGTCGCCCCCCACAGAGACGCCGACCCCACCTGGGTCTGATGGGGCACAACCTATTGCGCCGCAACCTCCAGGGACTCCGCCTCAACCCCCGGACACAGGGTCTCAGATACCACCAGCACCCCCAACCACCGGCCCTTCCCAGCCTCTGACGCCAGGCGCCACAGATGACGCGTCACAGGCCAAGTTCTGCTGTGAGAGCTGCCCGGGGACCCACTGGGATCGCTTCTATTTTCCAATTCTTCCTGACACGGATTGTCGACCTGGTGATGTCCGTCGAGAGGACCTACCCTATCCCCAGTGTCCGGGAAACCTCTTCACCGAGGAGCCGGGCCCGCCGACGTATGGAGAAGCCTGCTGCAAGGGGAAAAAGGATCAGGTGCTCTACGACTCGGCGAAATCCGGTAGCGTAAATTCTGAGGTGGGTTCAGCCTTGCGCGCGGCTTGCGAAGAGGATCCATGCGCCGGCAAAGCGGAAGCCAAGGCAGGCGCGCCGATGCGTTTGGAGACGTCGGTCTTGAGCACCGGAAGCGACGTCCACGGCCGCAACTGGGTGCCGGAGAATCCCATGTTGCGGGTGGGCAAGGAACGTCTGAAGCCCTGCCAGACCGAGCCGTTCTACGCCACGAAAGAAGCCACCACCAACGCCGCCGCGGTGGTGTTAGCCGCGATCAGCGATGACTACGCGGATGACGCCAAGGCCGCCGAGGCGTCCAAAGGCGCCTCCTGCCATGCCAGTGGAGGTGACAGGGAGGCCAAGCGGGACAGTCCGCAGGAGCGCGCGGCCAAAGCCGCCGCCATCGGCCTGCTCGCCTCCCAGGCGAAAGGGCAAATCGAAGGACTACGGGCCACCTTTGATGTCACCGGCAAAGAGGACCGCCTCCAGAACGCCGTTCTCGAGGCCGATGTGGTCAATGAGGTCACGCAGCGTCGGGAACGCTTGCGCGTACCGGTGACGTTTGAGACCGCCCCCTCACCGGAGCCGTAGCATGAAAGACCGCAACGCATCGTGTGCGATGTCCCTCGTGATCCTCGTGGGGGCGCTGACAGCGGCCGAGGGGGCTATCCATGCCGACCCTGCGCGCGAGCCCATGGATACGCGGGGGCAGGCGGTCGCGCTGGCACGGGAGTGCGAAGAGCTATTGAGCGAAGTTCCGCCTCCGCCCTTTTCGTATCGCAAGGTCAGCGAGTTGATGAGTTCCACCTTCAGCGCCGACCCGTACGATCCGGATCCGTTACGCGGCCAACCCATGCACTGCCGGCGCACCTACCTCTACGATCCCGACCCTTCGTTCAAGGCGATGGAGGTGCCGTATCAATTTCATCTAGTGGTCTTCAATCGATTCGACGGGCGGCTGATCACGTGGTACACAGAGCGGCTGTCCGCCTGGATGCCTCTGTACACGACGTATGAGGGCCATGATCTCGAGGCCGGCTGGGACAGCGGGTATGGCGGCCAGGTCATCGCGGCACTGTATCGGCTTCGCACGACGCGACGGCCCGAGGAGATCGCGGTCCTTCGCATCACGCCGGACGCCTCAGATTTGGATTTGGAAGTGGCGATTGCCACGCCGGAGATGCCACACGCCGACGAATTTTTCAGCGACCAGTTCTCCCCCCACCCGAAGACCGGCGAACACGCCCTAGCCTGGATGCGGGCGCGTGGGTTGATCGAGTCGATGGGCGGGCGGCCCTCGCTTACCCTGGACGGCGAGGCGGGCAACAACCAGGGACCGTCGACGCAACCGCGCTAAGGTCTTCTGTCCGGCACCACGCTCGAAACTCCGCCAGGAACCTGCTAAAATCACTGTCCATGGAGAGCAGGGGAGTTTCAACATCGTCCCGTCGCTCGAAATAAGCATCGTGTCATCGGAATCCCAGAAGATTGGATGGGGTTCTTCCTGGAAT
>JACQRA010000148.1 GCA_016206725.1 Candidatus Omnitrophota bacterium | reverse complement strand
TAACTACACCGCGGAGGCGAAACTGCTCAAGCAGTTGCAGCAGTCGAATCAAGTGGTGTTTCGCTACTGTGATCAGGACGGGCAACTTACGCCAGCGTCGAATCCGAACGGCTCCATCGAGGCGATCGCCGGGATCACCAACGCCGCTGGCAACGTCCTGGGGCTGATGCCGCATCCTGAGCGTGCCTCCGAAGCCGCGCTGGGATCCGTCGATGGCCGCCTCGTCTTTGAGTCTCTGATCGAAGCCTATGCCCATGTCTAGCACTCGGATCACCGAAGCGGTCAAAGTGACACCGGCGCTGCTGAAGAAGCTGAATGTGAAGCCGGAGGAGTACGAACGGATTGTCAAGATTATGGGGCGCGCGCCGACGATGACGGAACTCGGCATCTTCAGCGTCCAATGGGCCGAACATTGCAGCTACGCGAGCTCCAAAGTGTACTTGAAGACGTTTCCAACGAGAGGCAAAGGCGTTCTCGTCCGTGCCGGGGAGGAAAACGCCGGGGTGATTGATATTGGGAATGGGTTGGGTGTGGCGTTCAAAATTGAGAGCCACAACCACCCCTCAGCCGTCGAGCCGCACGCGGGAGCGGCGACCGGGGTGGGCGGAATTTTGCGCGACATCTTCACGATGGGGGCGCGGCCGATTGCGCTGTTTGACAGCTTGCGCTTCGGGCCGTTAAACGGCACCGGTCGCACGCGGTTTCTCTTCGAAGGCGTGGTGCGCGGCATTGCCGACTACGGTAATTGCATCGGAGTTCCCACCGTGGGGGGAGAGATCTACTTCGATGAGACGTACCGCGAGAATCCCTTGGTCAACGTCATGTGCGTCGGCATCGTGCCGGCCGGTCGCATTGCGAAGGCACGCGCCAAAGGGGTAGGGAACACGGTGATGTATGTGGGCTCCTCGACCGGGCGAGACGGCTTGGGCGGGGCCAGCTTCGCCTCGCGGGAAATCACCGACGGCTCTGAGGCGGATCGGCCGGCCGTGCAGATCGGCGATCCGTTTGCGGAGAAGTGCCTGTTGGAAGCGACGCTGGAGGCGCTCACGAGTCCTGACGTGGTCGCGATTCAGGACATGGGCGCGGCCGGCTTGACGTGTTCCACCTGCGAGACGGCTTCGCGTGGCCGCTGCGGCATCGAGATCGACGTCGCCAAGGTCCCTCGACGGGAAGACGGGATGACGCCCTTTGAGGTAATGCTCTCCGAATCGCAGGAGCGCATGCTGCTCATCGTCAAACGAGGACGGGAAGATCGCATCAAGCGGCACTTCGCCAAGTGGGGGTTGAACGCCGTGTCAATCGGCCATATCACGAACGACGGCCTGATGCGGGTGAAAGACCGTGGCGAGGTAGTTGCCGAGGTTCCCGTCGGGGCGTTGACCCATGAGGCGCCAGTCTACCATCGTC
Source organism: Candidatus Omnitrophota bacterium (assembly GCA_016206725.1). Lineage (GTDB taxonomy): Bacteria > Omnitrophota > Gorgyraeia > Aquiviventales > Aquiviventaceae > CAZUWM01. The sequence goes on along the minus strand of JACQRA010000148.1, from coordinate 7,075 downwards.
CCACAAGGCGGCCCCGCTACCTGTCGAAGGTTCAACGCCTGTCGTTGCGTGCTGTCTCTCAGCCCAAGGACTTCGGGCAGACGCTGGTACAGCTTCTGAGCTCTCCGACGATCGCCAGCAAAGCCCATGTGTTTGAACAGTACGACCACATGGTGCAGACGAATACTGTGACACTGCCGGGTCGAGCGGACGCCGCCGTCTTGCACGTCAAAGGCACGGACCACCTATTGGCGGCGACGACCGATGCGAACGCGACGTACTGTTTTCTCGATCCCTACCAAGGCGGGAAGTTGGCGGTCGCGGAGGCTGCGCGCAACCTGGTGTGTGTCGGTGCGAAGCCGTTGGCGGTCACCGACTGCCTGAACTTCGGCAATCCGGAAGATCCCGAGATCATGTGGCAGTTCAAGGAGTGCGTGCGCGGCATCAGCGAGGCGTGCCGCGCCTTCGCCGCACCGGTCACCGGTGGCAACGTGAGCTTCTACAATGAGAGTCCGCGCGGCGCCATTGATCCCACACCGGTGATCGGTATGATCGGACTCATCGAAGGAGAGAAGCCGTTGACGGCGGGATTCAAAGACGAAGGGGATGCGATTCTCTTATTCGGTCAGACGAAGGAAGAGATGGGTGGGAGTGAATACTTGAAGGTCATCCATAAGCGTAAGCAAGGCAAGCCCCCACAGTGCGACCTGCGCCACGAACGCCGCCTGGGACAATTGATGCTGGAGTTGTTCCATCGAGGATTGCTGAAATCAGCCCACGATTGTTCCGAAGGCGGTCTCGCCGTGACACTGGCCGAATGCTGCATCATGGACGAAGAGCGTCTCATCGGAGCCGCGATCGAGCTATCGAGCGATCGAGCGATCAAGCATCTCAGGAGTGACGCGCTGTTGTTTGGGGAATCGGCAGGAAGGATTATCGTCAGTTGTGAGCGGTATCACCAGGAACTAATTGAAGCGCTGGCCAAGCGATTCCATGTGCCGATGGTGGCGCTGGGTCGTGTCGGAGGCGGCCGGTTGCTGATCCCATCGTGGATCGGGCTCGCGGTGGATGAGTTGAGCCATGCGTGGCGAGAAGGCCTTGCGCATGGCGTGCGGCCATGACGCTTCGGCTGATTCTCTTGGCGCTGGGCCTCAGCACGGTGATCCCGCTGACCGGATTCATGACGGTTCGATGGACGAGCATGGGGAAGGATTGGGTGCAGCCCACCGTCATCTTTGGTATCCTCAACGCCTTTGGGACCGTGTTAAGCCTCGGGATGTGGAATGCGATCAGGCCGCGGCTTCGGCTCTCCGCGGGGGTGTGGCTTGTGGTGAGCTATCTCCTGGTGGCGGTGCCGTTCTCCGTCATCATCATGATGGCGGAGCACCGAGGGCTGTGGGGCGTATCACCGCAGACGATCGAACGAGTCATGTCGTTGTTTATGATGTCCCTCTTTGTGATGGTCAGTCCACTCACGTTGCTCATCCTTATCGGAGGGGCTGCGGTCGCCTCCCAAACGACGCTCCTCGCAACCAATGTCGCGGCCAACGCCCTGTTCTACTTCTTGATCGGGGTGGGGTTTGAGCGATGGGTGGTCAAGTCGCATGGATGACGCCGTGAAACATTCGTGCGGGCTCTTCGGCATCTATGGCCATCGGGACGCGGCACGGCTGACGTACCTGGGCCTGTATTCCCTGCAGCACCGGGGCGAAGAAGCGGCCGGCATCGTGACCTTCGACGGGAAAACGATGCACGCCCACAAGGGCATGGGGCTGGTGTCGGAAGTGTTCGACGAGAAGTCGCTGCACGCGCTGCCCGGTCGCATGGCGATCGGCCACACGCGCTACTCGACGACCGGCTCCAGCACGCTGAAAAATTCCCAGCCGCTGGTCGTCACCTACGCGAAGGGCTCCATCGCCGTCGCCCACAACGGCAACCTGGTCAACGCCTACGAGCTGCGCCAGCAGCTGGAGGCGAACGGCTCGATCTTCCAGACGACGGTGGACAGCGAGATCATCCTGCATCTGCTGGCTCGCGCGACGAACAAGGAGTTCGAGGACGATCTGGTCGAATGCGTGCGGCTGCTCAAGGGGGCGTTCTCGCTGCTGTTCATCACGGAGCACGCGCTCATCGGCTGCCGCGACCCGCAGGGTTTCCGCCCTCTGTGCATCGGGCGGTTCAACAAGACCTACGTGCTGGCATCGGAGACATGCGCGCTGGATTTGATCGGCGCCAAGTTCATTCGCAACGTCGAGCCGGGCGAGATCGTCGTCATCACCGCGAGCGGCCTGCGCTCGCTGCGCCCGTTCAAAACCGAGGAGATCAAACCGGCCCATTGCCTCTTTGAGCATGTCTACTTCTCCCGTCCGGACTCGATGATTTTCGGCGAGAACGTGCAGCAGGTCCGCATCAACCTGGGGCGGCAACTGGCACGCGAGCATCCGGTCGAGGCGGACCTGGTGATGCCGATTCCCGACTCGGGCAACTTCGCCGCCCTGGGGTTCAGTCTTGAGTCCAAGATTCCGTTCATCATGGGGATGACCCGCAACCACTACGTGGGGCGCACGTTCATCCAGCCGGCGCAGGAGATCCGCGACCTGAAGGTGCGCGTGAAATTCAACCCGATCCGCTCGATCGTGAAAGGCAAGCGCCTGGTGTTGATCGACGACTCGATCATCCGCGGCACGACCACGCGGGCCCGCGTGAAAAGCCTGCGCGAAGCCGGGGCCAAGGAGATTCATATGCGCATCAGTTGCCCGCCGACGAAGCATTCGTGTTTCTACGGCATCGATTTTCCGACGAGAAAAGAATTGATCGCCAACCGGCTCTCGGTGGACGAGATTTGCAAGTTCATCGGGGCGACGACGCTGGGCTACCTCTCGCTGGAGGGGATGTTGAAGGCGGTCAGCAAGCCGCCGGCGAGTTACTGCACGGCGTGCTGGAGCGGGCAGTATCCGATTCCCTTCGGCGAGGAAGGGGACAAGTTTGCGCTGGAAAAGTTCTCCGGCCAAGGCCGCTGCTAACGAGATTGATGATGGTATTTGGTATTTCGTATTTCGTGGAACACCAGGCTTCCATACGACCGTCCTCTCACGAAATACGATATACGAAATACAAGAGACGAACATGTCGGTGACCTATCGAAAGGCGGGAGTGAATATCGAAGCGACGGATCGGTGGTTGGCGCGCCTCAAGCCCGTCATTCGCGCGACACAGGGACCGGAGGTGCTGCCGGACCGAGGACAGTTCGCCTCGTTGGTGCGGCTGTCTCACTTGCGGCTGCGCGATCCGGTGCTGGTCTCCTCGACGGACGGCGTGGGGACAAAGCTCACGTTGGCGACGTCAGCCGAGGACTACGTGGGCATCGGCATTGATGCCGTGGCGATGAACGTCAACGACGTCATCGTCTACGGCGCGCGCCCGCTGTTCTTCCTCGACTATGTGGCGGTGGGTCGCGTGACACCGGCGCTCCTCGGGGGATTGGTGCGTGGCATCGCGAAGGGTTGCAAGGCAAGCGGCTGTGCGCTCGTCGGAGGCGAAACCGCCGAGATGCCGGGCGTCTACAAGAATGGGGACTACGACGTGGCTGGATTCTGCGTGGGGGCGGTGGAGCGCCGTCGCGTGATTGATGGCGCTAAGGTTCGTGCAGGGGACGCGGTCATCGGCCTGGCATCATCCGGGGTTCATGCGAATGGCTTTTCCCTCGTGCGCAAGGTCTTCAGTTCCACCGAGCTGAAACGGTTGAAGCGCACCTTACTGCAGCCGACGAGAATCTATGTCAAACCGATCCTGGCGGCGGCCGCGCGGTTTCCGCTAACCGCCATCACGCACATTACGGGCGGGGGCTTGTCACGACGATTGCCGTCGTTGACGGCCCGACGACGTCATCTGACGGTTCGATGGGTGCCAGGCGCCTGGCCAGTGCCCCCCATCTTTCGACGGATTCAGCAGGCCGGCTCCTTATCTTGCGACGAGATGGAGGCTACCTTCAATATGGGGCTTGGCATGGTGCTGGCGTGCCGCCCTCAGGCGGCGCGTTCGATCATTCAGACAATGCAACGCTGGCGGATTCCGGCATGGGTGGTTGGCACGATCATGGAGGGTGAGGGATGAACATCTTGCTTGTGGGATCCGGCGGACGCGAGCACGCGCTCATCTGGAAACTTAGTCAATCGCCTGAGGTCAAGACCCTCTACTGCGCGCCAGGGAATGGGGGCATCAGCGAATTGGCGCAATCGGTGGATATCGGGGCGGAAGATGTGGAGTCGTTGGCGGAGTTTGCAGAAGCCAAAGACGTTGACCTGACGGTTGTTGGCCCGGAAGGGCCCCTGGCGAAAGGTATTGTGGATGTCTTTGAGAAGCGGGGACTGCGCATCTTTGGTCCGACCAAGGCCGCGGCGCGAATGGAATCCAGCAAGGCCTTTGCGAAAAATCTCCTGAAGAAATACCACATCCCGACGGGACAATTCGCCGTCTTCGATGATCCGCAGGCGGCGCGCTCCTACGTGCGGCAAGTGGGCGCGCCGATCGTCATCAAGGCCGACGGGCTCTGCGGGGGCAAAGGGACGATCATTGCGCACACCCTCAGCGAAGCGTTGGGGGCGATTGACCTCTTGATGGAAGATCGCATCTTCCGGCAAGCGGGCGAGCGCATCGTCGTGGAGGAGCTGCTCGTGGGCGAGGAGGTGTCCATCATCGTCCTGACAGACGGGGCGACCGCCATCCCCTTGTTGACGTCGCAAGACCACAAGCGCCTGCACGATGGCGATAAAGGCCCGAACACCGGCGGCATGGGGGCTTACGCGCCCGTCCCGGTCGTGAGCGAGGCCCTGACGAAGCAGATCATGGAGCAGATCATTCACCCCACGCTCAATGCGTTGGTGAGTGAGGACATTCTCTTCAAAGGTGTCCTCTATGCCGGCTTGATGCTGACCGCGGACGGCCCCAAGGTGTTGGAGTTTAATGTGCGGTTTGGCGACCCGGAGATCCAAGCGATTCTTCCCCTCCTGAAACAGGACCTTGTGCCGCTCTTGGATGATATCGTCGAAGGGCGTCTGGCGCAGTCGCGCGCTGAGTGGCAAGCCGGCAGTTGTGTCTGTGTCGTGTTGGCTTCCGGCGGCTACCCCGGGGAGTTTGCGATCGGCAAAGAGATCAGGGGGTTGGCTCGTCTGAAGGGTCGCGAGAAGGTACTGGTCTTCCACGCCGGCACCAAGCGAGACGGCGATCGCTTCCTCAGTTGGGGCGGGCGCGTGCTGAACGTGGTGGCCACCGATGAGGACATCGAGGGGGCGGTCAAGCGGGCCTATGAGGCCGTTGGGGAGATTGCCTTTGAGGGCATGACGTATCGGAAGGATATCGCCTGGCGCGCATTGAAAAAGCCAGTAAGTAGTAAGCAGTAAGTAGTCAGTGGGAAAAGCGACAAGAGGAAGACGCATGAAACAGCCGGTGGTCAGTATTCTGATGGGATCGGATTCGGATTGGCCGACGCTGGAGGCCGCCTCGAAGACGTTGAAAGACTTCGGCGTGGCGCATGAAGTGCGGGTGCTCTCGGCGCATCGCAGTCCTGCCCCGTTGCGTCGCTACCTCACACAGGCCTCCCGTCGCGGTATCAAGGTGTTCATCGCCGGCGCCGGGGGCGCGGCGCATCTGGGCGGGGTCGTCGCGGCGCACACCACACGGCCGGTCATCGCGGTGCCGATTGAAACGAAGTCGCTCAAGGGACTCGACAGTCTGCTCTCCATGGTGCAGATGCCCAGCGGTGTTCCCGTGGCGACGGTGGCCATCGGCCATGCGGCCAACGCCGCGCTGCTCGCCGTGCAAATTCTCTCGATCCATGACGGGGCCTTGCAGCGCAAGCTGCTGGCCTACAAGCGCCAACTGACCGCAAAAAATATGAACGCGGACCGCTCGCTCCAAGCGCAATTGCGGGGGCGGTTGTGACGGTGGTGTCGGTGAGTCCCAACGCGCCGCAGCCTGAGCTGATCGCAGAAGCCGCTCGCCTCTTGTGCGAGGGGGGGCTGGTGGCGTTTCCCACCGAGACGGTGTATGGGCTTGGTGCTGACGCGACGAATCCTGAGGCCATCGCGCGGCTCAATCAGGTGAAAGGGCGCCTTCCGGAGAAACCGTACTCGCTCCATCTAGCTGACGTGGCGCAAGTGGAAGAATTTGTGGAGGCGATCCCCCCGTTGGCGCAGCGGCACATCAAGGCGTTCTGGCCAGGGCCGCAGACGATTGTGATGCCGGCCAAAGGCGGTGGAACCGTGGGGTTTCGATTGCCGAATCATCCGGTGGCCCTCGCGTTGCTGCGGCAATGTGGTCGTGTGGTGGCGGCACCCAGCGCGAATCGCTCAGGCTCTCCTCCGCCGACCGATGGGAAAGAAGTCGTCGCGGCCTTGAACGGAGCGTACGACTACCTGCTGGATGCCGGCCCCACGCCCTTAGGGAGAGAATCCACCGTCGTTTCGGTGGCGAATGATCATCTTGACATCTTGCGGGAAGGGGCGATTCCAGTGAAGGTCCTTGAAGAGGCGGTTGCGTAGCGTGCCACAGCGTATCCTGTTCGTCTGCACGGGCAATAGTTGCCGCAGCGTGATGGCCGAGGGGCTGCTTCAGCGTCGGTTGAAGCACGTCGAGTCGAAATTGCCCGAAGCTGTCGAGGTGAACTCGGCCGGCGTGTTCGCCATTGAAGGGATGTCTCCGACGAAGGAGACGCTGGCGATGCTCCAAGGCGAGGGCGTCGATTTCTCCAGCCACATGTCGCGCATGCTCACGGATGAGATGATTCGCCAAGCGGATCTGATTATTGTGATGGAACGATTCCATCGTGAAGAAATTCTCCGGCGGGTTCCCGAGGCTGACGCCAAGGTCAAGCTGCTCAAACAACTCGGTCAGACGCAGGAACTCGCGGGGCCTGAGGCGGACATTCCGGATCCAATCGGGAAACCGCGTGAGGTCTACGAAGCCTGCTTCCAGGCGATCGGGCAAGGCGTCCAACAACTCGTGCAGCAGTTGGTGGGACCGTCCTAACATGATGCGGGTGGCGATTGGAGCGGATCACGGCGGCTTCAAGCTGAAAGCGAAACTGGTTCCCCTCCTC
>JACQRA010000153.1 GCA_016206725.1 Candidatus Omnitrophota bacterium | reverse complement strand
GTGGAGATCGGTGGGCTGCGGTTCGCGTTGGAGGAAGCGACCGAGGCCAGGATGCAGCGTCCGGGTGCGGGAGTGGTAGAGGCCGGTTTCAAAGTCATATTCCCGTCCAGTAAACATGAAACGATTCCCAACAACCGAAGCCGTACGCACCGTCCCATCCGGCGCGAGGATGGTGGGCTGACCGAAGGCGTCGTAGGTGTAGCGTTCGACAATTTGTCCTCGGTCGTCGCTCAAGGCGATGATGCTGCCGAGGGGATCGGGGTGGAAGTAATACGTCTTCCCTGCTTTGAGCATCACCAGGGGTTCGTCAAGGCCGGGGCCGTAGACGTAGCGGGCGAGGAGCTTGCCGCTGGCATCGTAGTCGGCGATGAGTTGGTCGCCGTCGTAGAGGAAGTGGATCGTCACACCATTCACCGTCTTGCTCACACGACGACCCAAGGCGTCGTAGGTGAAGGTGGCGATCAGACCAGGACGTTCCACTCTGATGAGGCGGTTCTCGGAGTCGTAGGCGTAGGTATTGACCCCGTCAAACGTCACGTTCCCGTTTGTGTCGTGGCGGAGGGTGGTGGCCCCCACGGCGTCGTACTGGTTGAGGCGGTTGGGGGTGTAGGGCTGCCCGGCGGCGGTGAGGCGGTTGCCCACAGCATCGTAGCGGTAGTCTATCTTCACGCCGTTCGCGGTGGTCGACGTCAACTGCGAGAGCACGTCATAGTCGTAGCTTGTCCTTCTGACTTCTGACTTCTCACTTCTGACTTCTGATGAGAGGCGATTGCCGAGGGGATCGTAGGTGGAGGCGAGGCTCAGGAGGAGATTGCGTCCGCGCGTGATCGTCAGACTCAGGAGCCGATTGGCGGCATCATAGCCATACGTCGTTCGGAGGCCGTTGGGGAGGAGCAAGCCGATGCGGCGGGAGAGCGCATCGTAGACGAACTGGATCATGGCGGTCCGCGACGGATCGGGCGAGGGACTCGGCGAGGGGTACGGGAACGGCTCAGTCTCGCCGCCTCCATTAGATCCGCCGAGCGTTGTGGCGGAGAAGTCCAGGCCGATGAGCCGCTGGAGAGCGTCGTAGAACGAGAGCACCGTGAAGCCGTCCGGGTGCATGAGGTGTGTGCGATTGCCCGCGGCATCGTAGGCCAAGATCAGTGATTGAGTGATGGAGGGATTAGGTGATTGAGAAGAAGTCACGGTTTTGGGGCGGCCGCGTTGGTCGTAGCGGAAGGTGAGGGTGCTGGTCGAATTCGCAGCGGTCAGCAGCCGACTCGCCGGATCATAGGTGAAGGTCGTGGTGTCTTCCGGGGCGATCGTCTTGGTCAGGAGATCGCGCGCATTGTACTCGTAGCTGAGGCGCTGGCCGGCGGGGGTGATCCGGCTCGTCAGGTTCCCATTCGCATCGTAGCCGTATTCCTCGAAGGAGCCATCGGCGTAGGTGGTGCGCGTGAGGCGGTCGAAATCATCGTAGAGGTAGGTGGTGGGATTGCCGTTGGCGTCTTTAAGTTCGCGGAGATTTCCATTGGGATCGTATCGAGACGCGGTGACGCCGGCAGGCGTGGCCGCATCCGTCACCGTCCCCAGCAGGTTGCGCTCATCGTAGACGGAGGTGGTCTTCTGGGACTTGGCATCGGTCAGCGTGGTGCGGTTGCCGTTCTGGTCGTAGCCGAAGGCTGAGACGTGAGACAGATCATCTGTGACAGAGATCAGTTGATCGAGGGGCGTGTAGCCGTAGCGGGTGGTCTGCCAGTCATCGGTGGGCGTTGAGGTGCCGAGCGGAGGCCGCGGGCCAGGCTTCACGTCCTTGGCTTGGTGGTCGGCTTGGAGGAGATTGCCGTTGGCATCGTAGGCGTAGGCGGTCTGTAACCCGAAGGGGGTGGTGACGGTAGTGAGTTGGTTGAGTGCGTTGTAGGCGAAGGTGGTCTTGTGACCGTTCGGATCGATGGTGGCGGTGATGTTGCCGAGGGCATCGGTGGTGAAGCGGGTCGTACCAGCCAGCGGGGTGCCCCAGCCGTCGGTGGTCGTGAGGAGGTAGCCGGTCGCTTGATCGTAGGTATATTTCGTCACGACCCCGGTCGGATCGGTGACCGTCTCGACCTGGCCGACGCGAGTGTAGGTGAAGGTGGTGACGGGGCTGAGGCCGTCCACCGGTGGCCCCGTGATGCGGCGGAGGTTCCCTTGCGCTGGCTCGCCGAGTTCGTAGTCGTAGAGGTAGGTCGTGACGTTGCCGCGGGGGTCGGTGGCCGTCTTCAGGAGATTGAAGCGCGGTTCGTAGGTGAAGCGCCACACAAGATCGGTAGGATCAGGCACTCCTTTGGGCGCACCGATTTTCTTGCGGCGTTGCTCGAGGAGATTGCCTTTGTCGTCGTAGGTGTACTCGATGCTGTTGCCGCGCGGGAAGACCACGCGGGTGCGCTCGCCAGCGGTGTTGTACTCGTAGCTCGTCACGTACGATGTGGGTTCGTTCGGTGGATTCCCGTCCGTAAACGGCTCTTTCTTGGTGATGTGGCCGGCGGCATCGAAGGTAAAGAGCGTTTTGAATCCTCGGCGATCGGTGACCTGGGTGGTGGGGTTGCCCTGGGCGTCTTTGCCGTAGACCAGCGTGGAGGTTCCCTGCCCGTAGGTTTGTTTGAGGACGCGGTCGGTGGGCTGGTCATAGACGTTGGTCAAGTACGTCTGGCCCTTGGGATCGGTGATGGCTTCCAGGTTGTGGTTGGTGTAGGTGTAGCGGGTGGTGAGGCCTTGTGGGAACTCGGGGGTCGGTGGCGTCGTGACACTGAGCAGATCGCCCGTTGTCGGATCGACCTGGTACGTGATCGTGCGGCCGGCATACGTGGTCGTCTCCAGCCGATCTTGGGGCGTGTAGGTGAAGTCTATCGCCCGATTCGACGCATCCATGATGCGGATCAAGCGATCGCCCTGATAGGTGAACGTCAGGGGGTTGCCGACGCGATCTTCCAGACGAGTCAGCTTTCCGCTCGTGTCGTAGACCTCCCGCTCGCCGTGTGTCGAGGTGAGCACGGCTGTCCCATCGGCTTGCTTGGTGAGTGTGTCATAGACCCCCGGTGGGGCCGTGTAGGTGGTGGGGGAGGTAAAGGTGAACTCATCACTTCGGTTATTCTCACGGAAGACGACGAGATTATTGTTGTCCAACTTCTGAATGCGCCGGCGGTAGGATGTCTCCCAGCCATAACTGAAAGGTCCGTCGGTGGTGCTCCGGGAGCGATAGGTAAAGGTAATCTCCACCGCGGGGCCTCGTCCCGTCAACAAGAGATCCTGACGGCCGAGAACAAATTCCCCCCGGTGGATATCCATGGGATCGGTCGCTTGTTGGACCTCTCGATCCTGGTGACTGGGATTGACGGCTGGGCGTTGATCCTCACGAGCTTGAGGGAGCGGTTTCCCACTTCCTCCCTCGACAACAAATGGGTTGCTACACACCTCGATGAACGGCGACGGGGGACTTGCCGTTTCTCCATCGAGGGAGATCGTATCGTAGAAAAAGAGGAGGTAACAGAACTCGTACATCTTCCCTGGCTGAAGGGCTCGCTGGACGGGCTCTGGCAAGGGAGCCGTGACGCTCCTTGTTGCCTCGGGCCCTAGAGGAAAAGAGAGCAGGACGCGGCGCGTGGGATCGCCGACCTCCCGAAGGTAGATAAACTCCCATCCCAAGCTGAGTTGTCCAAATTGATCAAAGACCCACGGAAACCCTTTGAAGGGCATATGCCAGGCTAATGTGAGGGCCTGGTTGACACTCACGCGTTCCGGACTCACCGCCAGCGTGATGGGGGGCGGGGGCAACACGGTCAATGGGTTACTACGAATAGTAAAGTGCTCACCCCTCCCCCCAACTCGATAATGGAACTCGAACGTTTTGCTGGATGTGAGGACTTCCAGTCGGAGGTCCAACGGCAACCTCACGGTTAAGCTGCCCGTTCGTCCGGGAATCTTCCACGGCGTGTAGCTCTCCCCGGGCGCTCCAACTTCTTGGAGAAGGAAACGATCTTCCGAAAATCTATAATTATAATCTGGGAGAGTCATGCTCCAGGTAATCGTGAACTCATCGTTGAGGCCGATCTTGTCAGGATTGACCGTGATAAACAAATCTCCACGCGGGGCGGCGAGCAGTAGAGGCGTCCCATCGCTCCACATGACAAAGAGCAGCGCGAGAGAACTGCGGGTAAGAAGAAGGCGGGGGAGATGGATCATGAGGGCCTCGGCCCTACCCTACCAAGCGAGGTCGGCAGTGTCAAGCATCGTTCCAGAGACGGATCAGACGGTGCCAGACCTTGTGCGGGAAATCCGTCAATTTTCGTGCTCGGTGTCTGACACCGTTCTTTGAGACATTTTCAGTCGAACTCAAGCCAGGCTTCGTAGCGAGGATAGGACAGGTGGACGGTGGCTTTTTCCAAGCAGTCCTGGAAGCCTAAGATGAGTGGGACGTCGGTGGTTTGCGCGAGGAAGGCTCGAACGGTCAGGCGGTACTGACGACTCTGAGGATCAAGGAGGGTCATTGACAGGATGCCCACACGTCCTGGGATGGCGCGATCTTTTTGCATCATGAGACCACCGATCCGTGTGGCTTCAAACTGTTGGGTCCGTACCTGCTCCCACAGATCAGAGGGAATCAAACACAGCGGGGCACCGGTATCGACAATAGCTGAGCGAACGAGGAGGTTATCGGTAAGCGTTTGAAACTGGACTCGACACAGAAGGCGGATGTGAACAATCCCGCGATGAAGCAATTCCACATCGGGCACGCGGCGAAAATCCAGCCCGATCCTAGTAGACATGCCGGCCGCTTTCGACAAAGACCACGGCGATGGGCGACTGCCGTCCGGTCTTAGCCTTGGCCTGTTCCTCCGCCTTGACTGAGCTTTTTGAAGCGGCAACAACTCGCCGGTTCACCACCGCCACCCAACGATCTTCATAGCGCTTGAGCAATGCGGGATAATGGTCAAAGGCCCATTTCTCATCCTGCCAGAAGCGCTTGGGAATCCGCGGACTTGCGCTGCCTACCGCTCGAGACATCGGTTCACCTCCTTCGATGATCAGCATAGCACGTCTTGTCCTGAGAGACAAGATCGGCAGTTTTGAACCGGACTAGAAACCGGCTTTGAGGAGGTCCTGGACGTCGAGCAGGCCGACCGGCCGGCGAGCGCCGTCCACCACGACGAGCTCGTCAATGCGATGTTCCCTGAGCAGCCGCAGCGCCTCAACCGCCAACCGCTCGGCGTCAATCGTCTTAGGCCTGCACGTCATGACGCATCCCACAGGAAGATGTGTGAGGTTGGGCGTGACATCAAGATGGCGCCGCAGATCCCCGTCGGTAAAGATGCCGGTCAACTGACCGCGGCCATCAGTGACCGCCGCGCTACCGGCTCGGGCTCGCGTGATGGCGAAGAGGACGTCCTTGACCAACGCCGTCTCCCGAACGATAGGATTGTCTCTGCCGGTGCGCATCAGATCGCGGACCCGAAGCAGCAATCGCCTGCCGAGTTGTCCCCCTGGGTGGAAGAGCGCGAAGTCGCGTTCTTTAAAACCTTTCAGCTCGGCGACGACCACCGCCAACGCATCGCCCATCGCCAGCATCGCGGTCGTGGAGGCGGTGGGGGCGAGATTCAAGGTGCAGGCCTCGCGTTTGACGCTGACATCGAGTACCACATCGCTGTGCTGAGCCAAGATGGACGAACAGTTGCCGGTCAAGGCGATCAGACGCGCGCCGATCTGCTTGATGACCGGCAGCAACTGGGTGAGTTCCTCGGTCTGTCCGCTGTTGGAGAGCGCAATGAGGCAATCGTCTTTCGTCACCCGCCCCACATCGCCGTGAATCGCCTCGGCCGGATGCACCCACAAGCTCGGGGTGCCGGTTGAGGCCAGGGTCGCGGAGAGTTTCTGGCCGATGAGGCCCGCCTTGCCCATGCCGGTCACGACCACGCGACCCTTGCAGGCGAGTAGCAGTCGCAGCGCATCCTCAAATGCCGCGCCCACTCGCGGAATCAATCGCTGAATCGCTTCCGCTTCAATCCGCAATACGTCCTTGGCGCGTCGGAGAGCTCGACGATGATTAGTTAAGGGCATCATAAATCCCCTTCATGTCTTCGAGGAGGGCAGGGAGATCTGAAAGCCGTAACATATTCGGGCCGTCACACGGGGCGCGCTCGGGACGCTCATGCACCTCAAGAAAGATGCCGTGGCAGAAGCGCGTGGCCATGGCGGCCCGCACCAGGGTGGGGATAAATTCCCGCTGGCCTCCTGAGGCCGTTCCCTGCCCGCCCGGCAGCTGCACCGAGTGGGTGCCGTCGAAGATCACCGGTACGCCGAAGCCCGCCATGACCTGGAGGCTGCGGAAATCTGACACGAGATTGTTGTACCCGAAGGTGGCTCCTCGCTCGGTCACTAGGAGGCGGCGATTGCCGGTTGAGCGGGCCTTGGCGATCACTTGTTCGACATCCCACGGAGCCAGGAATTGACCCTTTTTGATATTCACCGCCTTGCGGGTCTTCGCCACCGCCAGAATGAAATCGGTCTGCCGACAGAGAAACGCCGGCACCTGCAAGACATCGAGGACCTCCGCGGCAGGCTTGACGTCCTCGCGGCAGTGCACATCACTGAGGACGGGCAATCCCAGTTGACGTTTGAGGCGAGCGAGGATGGCCAGACCGCGCTTCAGCCCCGGCCCCCGATACGATCCAAGTGAGGTGCGATTGGCTTTGTCGTAGCTGCACTTGACGATATAGGGCAGTCCCGCGCGGTCGCACATCTTCTTGATGCGCTCGGCGTGCGAGAGCAGATGCCGCTCGCTTTCAATCACATCCGGTCCCGCAATCACCACGGGCGGCTCTCCCGGCCCAATCCGAATCCCGTTGACTTCAACGATCATGGACGCACGCTCCCACGAAGGCCTGGAACAACGGATGCGGCTCCAACGGACGGGACCGGAATTCCGGATGGTATTGGCACGCCACAAACCAGGGATGATCGCGTAATTCGACCAGCTCGACGAGATCCGCCGGCTCGTAGCGCCCCGAGACCATCATTCCCTGCTTGGCAAACGCCTCCCGATAGGTGTTGTTGAATTCATACCGATGGCGATGGCGCTCGCGAATCTCGGCGGCGCCATACGCCTCGGCCGCTTTCGTGCCTTTCTGGAGCCGGCAGGCATAGGCGCCGAGCCGCATCGTCCCCCCTAGATCGGTCACCCGTTTTTGCTCCTCGAGCAAGCTGATCACCGGATGGGGCGTTGTCGCATCAAACTCCGTCGAGTTGGCCCCCTTCAATCCCACGACGTTGCGCGCGAATTCAATGACGGCGCACTGCATCCCCAAGCAGAGGCCGAAATAGGGGATCTCGCGCTGCCGCGCAAAGGTAATCGCCTCCAGCTTGCCCTCGATGCCGCGGTGCCCGAACCCGCCGGGCACTAAGATGCCATCCGCGCCGCTCAACGCTTCTTCGACTCCGTCCTTCGTCAGCTTCTCGGCGTCCACCTTGCGGATGTCCACGGCGGCTTCGTGCGCCAGCCCGCCGTGCCGCAGGGCTTCATAGATGGATTTATACGCATCCTGAAGCTGCACGTATTTCCCGACGACCGCAATGGTGACGCGGCGCTTCGGATTGACCGCCCGCTCCACCACGCGCGTGCGCCATTCCACCAAGTCGTGGGCGGCAGACGCAAGACCCAGGTGCCGCAGGATCGTCTCATCGAGCCGCTGGCGATTGAACAACAGCGGCACCTCATAGATATCCGCGACATCCAACGCTTGGATGACGGCGTCCGGCTCGACGTTGCAAAACTGCGCGATCTTCTGGCGGACCATCTCCGAGAACGGCTTCTCGGTCCGGCAGATCAAGACCTCCGGCTGCAACCCGATCTCCCGGAGCTTCCCGACGGAGTGTTGTGTCGGCTTGGTCTTGAGTTCTTCCGCCGCCTTGATATAGGGCACGAGCGTCAGATGGATGTTGAGGGCGTTGCCGCGTCCCAGCTCATTGCGTAATTGGCGGATGGCTTCCAGAAACGGTAGGCCTTCGATGTCGCCGACCGTTCCGCCGACCTCCACAATGACGACATCCACGTGATCTTTCGAGGCCAGCTTGGTGATGGAGGCTTTGATCGCATCGGTAATATGGGGAACGACCTGCACCGTCTTGCCCAGGTACTCGCCCCGCCGCTCTTTGGCGATCACCGAATAGTAGATGCGCCCGGCGGTGACGTTGTTATCCTGCGTCATCGTCAAGCCGGTAAACCGCTCGTAGTGGCCGAGATCCAGATCGGTTTCGGCGCCGTCCTCCGTCACGTAGACCTCCCCGTGCTGATACGGACTCATCGTCCCGGGATCCACATTAATGTAGGGATCGAGTTTCTGGATCGTCACCTTGAAGCCCCGCGACTTCAGCAACAGCCCGATCGAGGCCGAGGCAATCCCCTTGCCCAGGCTCGAGACGACCCCGCCGGTCACAAAAATATACTTGGTCATCGTGCTTCGTATCTCGTATCTCGTATTTCGTATTTCGTCAAATTAACGCGTTGCATGGCGGTTGAGCAAGGCTTCGACGCGAGCCAGATCGTCGGCGGTGACCACGCCGATGGTGTCGTGCGCGGTCTCCAGGAGCTTGATCTTGTGGCCGTGCCACAGCGCCCGCAGCTGCTCGAGCTGCTCCGCCTGCTCCAGGGGTGAGGGCGGCAAGTGCGGGAATTGCAGCAGGAAATACCGTTGATACCCGTACAGCCCGATATGCTTCCAGTAGGCGGGAGCGCCGGCCCTCGCGTGCGGAATCGGCGAACGGGAGAAGTACAGCGCGTAGCCGTCTTGGTCCACGACCACCTTGACGACGTTCGGATTCACAACATCCGCCTGATCGGTGAGCGGCGTCATGACGGTCGCCATGGGAACGGCTTGGTGCGCCGCGAGAAACGAAGCGATCTGATCGATTTGTTCCGGATGAATCAGCGGCTCATCCCCTTGGATGTTGAGAATCACCTGCGCGGCTGTTTGCCGCGCGACTTCCGCGACCCGTTCGGTTCCCGAGCGATGCTGCGCGCCTGTCATGACGGCCTTTCCTCCAAACGCCGCCACCGCCCTCAGGATGCGTTCGTCATCCGTGGCGACGATCACCTCATCCAGCGTCTTGGCCTGCTTCGCGCGCTCATAGACATGTTGGACCAGGGGCTTGCCGCTCAGTGAGGCCAAGGATTTGGCGGGCAAGCGCGTCGAGCCGTAGCGCGACGGGATAATGCCGATCGCCTTCATGGTTCGACTCCCATTGGTCGCTCACCATGATCCTGAGCGAGCGAAACGAGTCGAAGGATCATCGTCGCCGGCCATCCAACTTCGCCAGCAATTCCTTGGGGTTCGCCGTCGCCACGCCGACTTTTCCCACGACAATCCCGGCCGCGTAATTGGCTAACACGGCGGCCTCCGGCATGGACGCCCCGCTGGCTAAGGCTAACGTCAGGGCGGCAATGACGGTATCCCCCGCCCCGGCCACATCAAAGACTTCCTGCGCGACCGTCGGAATGCGCGTGCAGCGCCCATGCTGTTCCATCACGCACATGCCATCTTCACCCAGAGTGATCACCACCGCTTCGCAGCGCAGCCGCCGTAACAAGTCTTGACCGGCCCGACGAACGTTCTCTTCGGTGTCAAGCTCCCGTCCCACCATCGCGCCCGCCTCCGAACGGTTGGGGGTGATGGCGGTCACTTCTTGATACAAGTCAAAGTGTTCCTCTTTCGGATCGACCATGATGATCTTGCGCTGAGCCCGAGCCATCGGAACCACCTGCTCGAGCAGCTCACGCGTAATCACGCCTTTGCCATAATCTTCCAGAATGATGGCATCCACCGCCTTCAATTGCTTGCGCACCGTCGCCACGATCCGGTTGATCATGGAGAGTGTCGGGGCGCTGCGCGCCTCGCGATCCACGCGGACGACCTGCTGATGGTGGGCGATGACCCGCGTCTTCACGGTCGTCGGTCTCGACGCTTCTCGGATCAGACCGGCGGTCCCGATGCCCCGCTTGGCCAACGTCTGCAGAAGACCTTCACCCCACCGATCGGTCCCGATCAGACCGGCCAACTGCACCTTACCCCCCAGCGCTCGGATGTTGCTGGCGACGTTCGCCGCTCCACCCGGCATCACCGACTCGGATTGCACCCACACGACCGGCACCGGCGCTTCGGGGCTGATGCGGTCGACCTTGCCCCAGATGAACTCGTCGAGCATCACGTCGCCGACGACGAGAATTGTCGGGCGTGGAAACGCCGCGACCAGCCGCCTCAGGCGGGGGACATAAACAGATTGATCCACCGAAGTCAATGTGTTTGTGTCCCCAGTTTTTCCGGTGTTCGTTGGCATATTAGAGTTGTTCAGTCACGGCGCGAAGGAGCAGCGGAATCAACAGCTCATGATGGCCGATGATGGAGATCGCCGTCCCGCCCATCAGAGTCGGACGTTTCAGCACGTTCTCAGCCGGCCGATAATGCCGGATCATGTCAAAGTCAAACGCCGTGAAATCCTTCACCGCATGGCCCAGGTTGCGGGAGATCGAGACCGCCTTCAAAAACACCTCAGGCAAGATCACCGCCGAGCCCACGTTGCCGACCACCCCACCACCGCCCAGTTTTGAGACGACCGTCACCAATCGGTGAAAATCCGCCAGAGAAGCCCGACCGATCGCCGCCCCGTCAGCCGTGGATTGTTGATGGATGATGTCGGTGCCGATCGCCACGTGCACGCTCACAGGAACGCCCAGCTCATGGCACGTCGCCAACAGACTCAAGTTGCGATACGGCATGCGCTGCTTGCGAATCATGGCGCCAACCGACTCGCCCAAGCCCCATCCCCGCTTGGCCCCTTCGCGGATGGCGCGGTTGATCGTCCGATGCGTCTCTTCGGCCATGCCGAATGAGCCATCGGTCAACGCCGCGGCAACGTCCTCGGAGGTGGAACCCATGTAGGCCAACTCGAAATCGTGAATGACGCCGGCTCCGTTGAGCGCAATCGCCGTGATCACCTTGCGCCGGACCATGTCAATGAGCAAGGGATTGAGGCCGACTTTGATGACATGCGCCCCCATCATCCAGAGGAAGGGCTTGCGCTGACGGTGGGCCTGCACGATTGCCTGGACAATCCGTTTCAGATCGCGGGCCGCCAGGAAATCCGGGAGAGACTGGTAGAATTGCCGGAAGGAACTGCCCTTGCGGCACACCCGCGCAAACGCCGCCATGTTGACTTTGCTGCGGCGTGAGGCGAGCGGGTAGGTCTTGAGTTTCGTCAAGTCCAGGTGAGGCACGTATGATTCTAGCAAAAACCGTTCAGTGTCGTCAACTCAGCAGCGACGTGGCGGCCGCGTAGACTTCCTCGATGGTGAGTTCGTCAATCGAGGTGAAGCGGGAGGGGCCGGATTTGTCCAAGACGACGTGGCGGGGGCCGAGCGGACGCCAGCGAGCGGCGTTGACCCCCGGTTGAGCCCGTCCAAACAGCGCCACGCCCGGTATTCCGAGGGCCGCCGCGACGTGGACCGGCCCGGAGTCATTCGAGATGAGCAGCCGGCAGCGTTTCAACAACGCCGCCAGCTCCCCCACCGAGAGCTGACCGGCCATGTTGATCGGCCGATGGCGCATTGCGCGTTCAACCGCCTCGGCGTTTCGCGCGTCGTCCCCTGAGCCGGCAATCAGCACGACCCGGACGCCGTAGGTTTCGATGAGTTGATCGGCGACCTGGGCGAAGCGATCCGGCATCCACCGCTTGGACAGGCAACTGGCCGATGGATGGACCGCCACGAGTGTCTCACCAGCCTTGATGCCTCGCTGAGCAAGTCGCTGATCAACCTCCTGAGCGCGCGTCGAGGCCACCGGAACAAATGGCCGCAGCGTCTGCGACGCCTCAAGCCCTAAGACCTGCAGCAACTCCATCGCGTACTCGGCCTCATGTTTGGAACCCTCCTGCTTGCGATGCGGCAGGCGATGCGTCAGCAACCAGCTATCCTTTCGGTGATACCCGATGCGCCTCGGAATACCCGCCAGCCAGATGATCCAGTGTGAGCGCCTGGTCGGGTGCACGACGATCGCCGTGTCGAATTGATAGTGTCGCAGGCCCCACGCGAAGCGGATGGTGCTCCACCAGCTATGATGCCGACCGTCTTTGTCATAGCTGATGACCTCGTTGAGAGAGGGATTGCCCTCGAGTAACTCGCGGCAGGCGGGACGCACCATCATCGCGATGAAGGCCGTCGGATACGCCTCGCGCAGCCGCTGGATGACCGGTGTGGTCAGCACCACATCCCCGATCCGATCCAGCCGAACGATGAGGAGACGATTAGGTTGGTCGAAGGAGTTGGGAGGCGGCATCGTAGACGTCCTCTTCGGAGATGAAACGCATGCATTCGTGGTGGAAGCGGCAGAGCGACTGTTCGCAGGGCACGCAGAAGAGCCGTCGCTGGATCACGCGGTCACGCGGCCCGGTCGGGCCGTATTTCCGAGGATCCGTCGGGCCGAAGAGGGCGAGCGTTGGTGCGCCCACCGCGCAGGCCACATGCAGGGCGGCGGAGTCGTTCGTCATCACCAGCGTGGCGCGCTGCATCAAGACCGCCGCCTGACGCAGCGTCATCCGGCCGGCCGTGTTATGCGCCCGATGGCGCATGGACATCAGAATGTCATTGATGAAGGCGGCTTCATCAGCCTCGCCGGTGAAGATGACGGTCGCCTGATGGGCCTCGATAAGGCGATCGGCCACCCGCGCCACGCGATCCGGATACCAGCGTTTGATGTGGCTCCGTGCTCCCGGGCTGATGACCACGAGCGGTCCGTGCCCATCGGCGCTCCACGTATTCATCAACCGATCCACAGCCGTTCGTTCTTCGTCCACCAACCCCAATGCCGTGCCATTCTGCTCCGCAGAGCGCAGCAATGGAGCTTGCCGTTGTAATCTCCACAGATG
This sequence comes from Candidatus Omnitrophota bacterium, assembly GCA_016206725.1. Taxonomy (GTDB): domain Bacteria; phylum Omnitrophota; class Gorgyraeia; order Aquiviventales; family Aquiviventaceae; genus CAZUWM01. The sequence goes on along the minus strand of JACQRA010000153.1, from coordinate 4,344 downwards.
GCGATCCCGCATATGGACGACGCGACGAGGAATCGGCCAGAAATACGCGAGAGCCTTCCACGGTCGCCACAACAGCGGCAGGATCGTCTGACGAAGATCCACGAGGACATCGGGACGCAGGCGCCACATCCACCCGACCAGGCGAAGCGCTCCCCATACGCCCTCGAATTCCTCGAACGAAACGACCTGGTGCAGACGCCGATCGCGCTCAAAGACGACGCGCGCCCGCTCGCCAACCAGCAGCGTGAGTCGAGCCGTAGGAAACGCGCCGGCGAGGCGCTGGATGACCGGACTCATCAACACCGCATCACCGATGTTGGACAATCCAATGACCAAGATACGCATCACGAAGAAGGTGATTGAGTGATTGAGTGATTGAGTGATTGAAACAGGAGCAGCCGAACCGCGTCAGCCACTTCATCAACGGTGATGGCTTCCATCCCTGGAAACCCTGGATGGTGAGGATCGAGACATGGGATCGTTGGGCAACAGCCCTCATGATGAATCACGATCGTTCGGGAAGGATCGCCGAGTGGGCCTGTCAACGCCGGCGACGTCGGCCCGTACAACGCGACGACGCTCCGGCGCAGGGCGCACGCGATGTGCAGCACCCCGGTATCATTGGAGACCACGACATCGGCACGCTCCAGACAAGCGGCGAGCTGTCGAAGACTCGTCTCTCCGGCCAGGATCACGGGTGGGCGCGTCATCTGACGAGCAATCGCCTGCACCAGCGGCCGGTCCTCAGGCCCGCCGGTCATCACCACGGTACCGTCTTGTCCCAACCGCTGTGCTAGTTGAGCAAAGCGGTCCACCGACCACCGTTTATGCGGCCAGTTGGCACCAGGATGCACGACGATCATTGGATGCTGGGTTGTCACACCGCGCGCTCGCAACAACGCGGAGGCCTGCTCGCGTTCCTCAGCCGTCGGGTGATACTCGTACGAGAGCGACGGTCCATCCACTGACATGTCCAGCGAACCGAGTAAGGAAAGATAGGTGCGGGCCTTGTGGAGCGTTGCGGTGGGGGCGGCAACAGCAACATCGAGCAGCCACCCGCTTTTGGGATTCGCAAAGCCAATCTGTCTCGGAATTCCTGCCAGGCACAGCAGGAGGCTGCGCGTCAGACTGCGACGGAGGATGATGGCGGTATCGAATTGCCGGCTGCGCAACCGATGGATCAGCGGCAGCGCCATGAGGCTCGTCTCAAACCGCACCAGCTCATTGAGACAGGGATTGCCTTGCAGGACCTCGCACGCCCGCTCGACACCGAGCGCCGCAATGAACGCGTTGGGCAGTTGTGAGCGAAGGGCGCGCACGAACGGCGTGGCAAACAGCGTTTCGCCAAACCAATTCGGCATCACCACCACGATTCGGGTCATGGGAGAACCTCTCGATAGACGGCTTCGACCTCGTCGAGGACGCGCGAGAGATCATAGCGTTCCCGCGCCAACGCCTGAGCCTGCTGGCCGAGCCGCCCAGCCTCGGCCCGATCCTGTAATAACTGGACGACGGCGCGTGCGAGTTGTTCCGGTTGATCCGGTTCGACCATGAGGCCCACGTGATGGTCCTCCAACACCCAGGTGGAACCGCCTCCCCGCCGCACGGAGACGATTGGCTTGCCCGATGCCATCGCCTCCAACAACGAGAGGCCGAAGCCTTCTTGGAGAGCCGGCAAGAAGACAAACACATCCATGAGCGATAAGATCGTCCTCGTCTCGGACATCATGCCGGTAAAGCGCGTGGCCTCAAGCACGCCAAGACGTCGAGCAAGTTGTTCCAGGTGAGCGCGCTCCTGCCCATCACCGACCACGAGCAAGATCGTCTCGCCACACTGCGCCTTGATCTGACGAAACGCCTCGATGAGCTGCGAGACCCCTTTGGACGGCACCAGACGAGCCACCGTACCGACGACCACGCCATTGGCCGGCAGCCCCAAGGACCATCGCAGTTGATCATGACTCGTGACGTCAACCGGCCGGCTGAACGAGGCGACGTCAACGCCGTGCGGGATCAATCGGATGCGCTCCGACGGCACGTGAAAGACTTCATGCAGATGGCGACGCACCGGTTCGCTGATCGCGATGGTGCGATGACCCGTGCACGGCCACCATCGGCGAGAAAGACGCCCGCGATAAAATCCGTGCCATGTGGTCACGTAGGGAATCCCCCGACGGCGCCACAGGCCATGCGCAACCACCTGCGCGACGCGCGTGTGCGCGTGAATCAGATCCACCGGCTCCTCGGCGAGTTGACGGCACAGACGCCACCACGCCCACCCCACCTGAGGGCTGAACTCCGCGCTGGTATTGAGCGGCAGAGGCCAGTGGCGAATCCGGCTCTGACTCAGGCGAGAGACCAGTTCCCCACCGCCGGAGGCGACCACGACCTGATGACCGCGACGGACCAACCCTTCGCTGACTTGGGCGATGTACGTCGCGATGCCGCCGACGTTGAGATGGGAAGTTAGGTGGAGGATGCGCATTGTTTCACCGCATCGAAGACTTCATCGACGGAGAGGCGGGTCATGCAGGCATGGGTGATGGTGCGGCAGCGCGGGGAGTAACACGGACTACAAAAGACCTTCTTGGAGAGCGCGCGGACGAGTGGCGAGGGGGGGGCGTGACGTCTCGCATCCGTCGGGCCGAACAGCGCGACGGTCGGACGCCCCATCGCCACCGCCAGATGCAGGGGGGCCGAGTCATGGGTGACGAAGACGGCGCAGCGTCGAATCAGACACGCCAGCTCCAACAGCGAGGTGCGTCCCGCGACGATGGCGGGGTTGGAACGCGTCAAACGCCGCAACGCCTCGATCAGCGGCTGCTCCGATGCGCTGCCGGTGATCACGACCTGCATGCCGGCATCCGCCAGCCGATCGCACAACGCGGCCCATCGCTCTTGCGGCCACCGCTTGGTGTGCCATCGAACGCTCCCTCCAGGATGCAGGCCGATAAGAGGCTTGCGTGAATCGAGCTGTTGCTCAGCCAGCAGCCGGCTTGCCGCCTGCTCATCGGCGTCAGTCGGCCACACCTCAAGATTGGTGCCATCCGGCGTGATGTCGGCGGCGCGCAACAGCTCGAATTGATGGGCGATCGGATCCATCGCCGCCTTCGGCAGCGGAACGCGCTGCGTCAAGCACCAACCCCCTCGACGATCGTAGCCGAGGCGTCTTAGGACGCCGGAGGACCATGCCATCAGATGCGTCAGGCGGCTGTTCTGCAGATCAATTGAGAGATCAAACGCCCCCTGACGAACCCGCCGCACGAGGCGTCGCACGACTTGCCGACTCCAATCACGCGGCTTTGGATGATAGAGAATCACCTCATTGACGTAAGGACAGTGCGCGGCGAGTTCCCGAAGCTCACGGCCCACCACGATGCTGATGTGAGAGGTGGGAAATCGGCGGCGAATCGTCCGCAGGCTGGGAGCGGCCAACACAAAATCACCCATCGCGCTCAATTTCCACACGACGACGCGAGGATTGGTGACACAGTCCTGATAGACCGCTTCATACCCCTCGACCATCTGCTCAAGGCTGAAGCGTTGCTCAACCCGGCTGCGCGCACTCTGACTGAGGCGCCGGCGAAGGGCGTCGTCACTCAGGAGTCGCGTGACGGCCGCCGCCAGGGCAGTGGGATTGCCGGGCTCCACGAGCAGACCGGTCTCTCCTTCCTCAATAATGTCCGCAAGCGCCCCGAGGCGGGATGCCACGACCGGCACGCCGACCGCCTGGGCCTCGATGACGGTGCGCCCAAACGATTCGGGATAGACCGAGGGGACGATGACGAGATCCAGCGAACGCAAGACCTCCGGGATATCGTGGCGCATTCCCAGCCACTCAATCGCGTGATCGATCTGGAGCGATCGGCTCATCTGCTCAAGCGCGCTGCGGATGTGCGGTTTGTGCGACGGGGCATCACCCACCACGCACAGGCGCACCGCCAGCCTGTTCTGGACGAGCTGATGTAACGCGCGCAGAGCCACATCGTGTCCCTTGATCGTACTCAGTCGTCCGATGAGCCCGATCCGCCACGGACGCGCCTCATGGGGTTGCCCCCCCACCAAATGATTTGGTGGGGGGGTAAACTCAGACAAATCGACTCCGCGGGGGATGACGCGCAGCCGCTCCGGCGGCACGCCGAAGCGATCGATCAGATAGCGTCCCAACGCCTGCGAAGGCACCACCACCACACGGCCCCACATCATCACCGAAGAGGCTGGATGCGGCGCATAAAATCCGTGGCACGTGGTCACAAACGGTTTGCGGGTACGTCGAGACGCCCAATAGCCGATCCACGCCGGCACGCGCGAGCGGGCATGGATGACATCAATGCCGTCCTCTTC
>JACQRA010000147.1 GCA_016206725.1 Candidatus Omnitrophota bacterium | reverse complement strand
CTCATGCTGATGGCCGGCGCATCGGTCGCCTACGCGGAAAACATGGACACGATCCCCATTAACAGGGGGGACGTCCGACCGACGGTGATGCTGGGGGTGCCGAGGTTTTTCGAGAAACTCTACATGCGCATCCAGGAAGGGATTCAGCAGGCCCCGACGAGGAAACGACGCATCGTGGAATGGGCGTTCGCCGTGGGCCGGGCGACTGCGCCGTCTCGTTTGACGCACCGGCCGATCTCACCGTGGCTGTGGTGTCAAGAGCAGCTCGCGCAACGCCTCGTCTTTCACACATTTCATCAGCGTCTCGGCGGCCGGTTGCGATTCTTTGTCTCAGGAAGCGCCCCGCTGTCGAAACCCATCGCGGAGTTCTTCTATAGCGCACACGTCATCATCTTGGAAGGTTATGGACTGACGGAAACCTCTCCCGTCATCTGCGTCAATCGCCCGGGCGCGCTGAAGTTCGGCACGGTCGGTCTGCCCATCAACGGGGTGGACGTCAAGCTAGCGGAGGACGGGGAGATTCTGACCAGTGGACCACATGTGATGCAGGGGTATTACCGACAACCTGGGGCGACCCAGACGGTCATCAGGGAGGGATGGTGTCATACCGGCGACATCGGGACCATCGACGCCGAGGGCTTCGTGTCAATTACGGATCGGAAGAAAGACCTCATCAAGACGGCCGGCGGGAAATTTGTCGCGCCGCAAAAGTTAGAGGGTCTGTTTCTGACCGACCCGGCTATCGCCCAGGCGTTCGTCTACGGAGATCGGGAACCGTACTGTATCGCGCTGATCATCCCACGGTTTGAGCGATTGGCGGACTATGCCAAAGACCACGGCCTGCCAAGCGAACCCCAGGCCCTGGTGCAGTCTTCTCTCATCCGTGACTTCCTGTGGGGTCGCGTGCAGGCGCTTCAGCAACACCTGCCCAGCTTCGAGCAGATCAAAGCGATCGCCCTGCTGGACAAAGAATTCACGCAAGCCGCCGGCGAGCTCACCCCCACCCTCAAAGCCAAACGAGCGGCCATCGCCATGCGGTACCAAGCGCTCATTCGAACACTCTATCAGCAGGGCGCTCAGAACAATCCTTCCGTTTCTGCGTCATCGTGTCGGTGATGCCTGGCGTGACGATCCGCGAGGCCCACTGGTCGTCTCCAATCACCACCCATGCGTTGTTCTACCGCCTCTATCATCCCACGCCCCAATCCCGCGGGTTGGTTGTGTTGATCCATGGATTTGGAGAGCACGGCGGCCGCTATAACACGGTGGCATCACGATTGGCACAGCGCGGTTGGAGCGTGGCGTGCGTCGATCTGTGGGGACATGGCCGTTCAGGCGGTCAGCGGGGCGGCATCGAACGCTTTGCCGACTATTTTGATGATCTGGAAGCTTTGGTCACCACGCTGTGGCTGCCCGCCACGTCGCACGACCGGTATGCTCTCCTTGGGCACAGTTTCGGAGGGCTCCTGGCCATGGCCTGGGCTATTCGGGGCGTGCCGTCGGGATGCCGGTGTCTCGTCGTTCAGTCACCCTTGCTTGGCGTCGGGTATTCCGTGCCGACATGGAAAACTGCGCTTGCGAGCGGATTGGCCAAGGTCTGGCCGCGTCTGAGCTTGCCGATCGGATTGGATCCGACGTGGTTGACTCACGACGGCGAGGTCATCCGACGCTATCGAACCGATCCGCTCATCCATCGTCGCATCACCTTGCAAGGCTATCTGGCGTTGCAGTCCGCCATGCAGCGCGTCAGGGAAGAGGCGTATCGGATCAACCTTCCGACCCTGATGATGTACGGGACTGCGGATCGGGTCATCTCGCTCGCAACCTGCCAAGAGGTGTTCGAGCGGTTGCAATGTGTCAAGCGGTTGAAGGTCTTTGAAGGCTGTTACCATGAGCTTCACTTTGAATCCGTTCAGGCGCAGGTGATCGATGAGATCACGACGTGGATGAGCGTCCATCACTAAGATGAGACGAGTCGTTGTCATCCTCCTCGTGATCTGCGGATGGGGAGCGCATGTTGTCGCCGAGGAGTCGGACTGGGCGGCGGCGATCAAACAGTTGGAGCAGAACGTCGGCCACACGCCGCAGAGCGCGACGTCTCGCCACCAACTGGCCGTCGCCTATAATAACTACGCCATCCGGTTAGCCGAGGGGGGGCAGCTCGAGCAAGCCCAGCAACATCTTGAGGAAGCCCTGCGCCTTGAACCCACCGACCAGCAATTTCGGGAGAACTTGGCCCGCGTCTATCTTCAGCAGGCCCAGGAAGCCCATCAGCGTCATCGCGCCGCCGAGGCGAAAGAGGCGATCACCAAAGCCATGAAGCTCAATCCTCAGGAGGTCTCCGCCTATGTCCTGCTGGGAGAGGTGGAGTATGGCAGTCAGCGGCTCAAAGAAGCCCGCGCCGCCTGGCAGAAGGCGCTGACCCTCGAGCCTGGACGCGAGGACGCGACCAAACGGTTGGAGCAATTAAACCAAGAGTTTCCTGTCGAGTCGGATTTTGAACGATTGACGCAAGCCTATTTCGACATCCGCTACACCGAATCCCTTGCGCGCTCCGAGGGATTTGACGTGCGGGATGATTTGCTGGACGCTCGCCGCACCGTGGGGTCAGATTTCCAGCACTGGCCCAAGCACAAGCTGATCGTGCTGTTGTACGGAGCCGAGCAATTTCGCGCCATGCGAGCCGGCACGCCGGATTGGTTGGCCGGTCAGTACGACGGCAAGGTCCGCGTGCCGCTCCCTGGCCAGAGTCTTGATCGCACGGCGGTCAAACGCACGCTCGTCCATGAATACACCCACGCCGTGCTCCATGACCTCACCAGGGGACAACTGCCGGTATGGTTCAACGAGGGGTTGGCGGAATACGAAGCGTGGAAGGGACAGCAGCCGGCGTGGTCAGCGCTCAAACCGGCGCTGAAGGACGATCGTCTCATTCCGTGGGCCCAGCTCTCCTCGAACTTTTCCATGTCGCTCTCCGCGGAGGCCGTGGCGTTGGCCTATGAGCAGTCGCACAGCATCGTGCGATACCTTGTGGAGCGATACGGCTTCTGGCGGATCCGTCGCCTCCTCAAAGCCTTGGTGGAGGGGACGCCGTTTGAGGATGCGCTGGCCAAGGAATTTCGTCAGAAACCCGCTCGTCTCGAGGCCGAATGGCGCAAGTGGCTCGGCAGCATCCTTCCAATCTCCTCACCATAATTTCTTCTCGCCCCCACGCCGCGTTGTTGGCGTGGGCGTCCTTCGATTTGGCCAACACCTTCTTCGCCGTGGCGATGATCACCTTCTATTTTCCCTTATGGCTCATCGAAGATCGCGGGGTGCCGGAGTTGCTGTTCAGCGTGGCGTTGAGCGGTTCGATGATCGGCGTTGCCCTCCTCATGCCGATCTGCGGAGCCATGGCGGATGCCACGGGGCAGCGGATGCGCTATCTCCGGTGGACGTCGCTGGTCTGCATCGGGTTGACGTTTCTCCTCGGATGGGTGGACCATGTGGGGCTGGCGCTTGGGCTCTTTGCGCTGGCGAACGCCGCGTATCAGTTGGGCACGGTGTTTTACGACGCGTTGCTTCGTCAGGTCGCGCTCAAGGGGCGTCTGGGGCAAGCCTCTGGATTTGGGTCGGCCTTCGGCTATCTCGGCAGTATGGTGGGCCTGAGTTTTCTCTGGCCGTTTGTGCAATCCGCGGGGTATCACGCGGCGGTGATTCCTTCCGCGATCTATTTCCTGCTTTTTGCGCTGCCCAGCTTTCTTCTGATTCGCGATCCGGCTCCGACCTCATCCGTCCTGCCGCGGAAGACCGCACGGGAGGCGATCCGGCAACTCGGCAAGACCCTTCGCCAATCGCGAACGATTCCAGGGGTCTGGTGGTTTTTCCTCGCCTCCTTCTTGAGCCTCAACGCCATCAATACCATCTTGATCTTCATGGCCATCTACACGAAACGGGTCCTCGGGTTTTCCGATTCCGAGATGATCCGTTTCTTTCTGGTGGGGCAGGGCAGTGCGGTCCTCGGCGCGCTGGCCGGGGCTCGCGTGATTGACCGGCTGGGAGCCCACCGAACCCTGGGATTCATTTGGCTGGGGTGGACGGTCGCCTTGGCGCTGGCCGCCTGGTTGGTCAACCCGGCATGGTTGTGGGTAATCGGGCCAGTCATCGGGTGTTGTCTCGGGCCGACGTGGGCTACGTCACGGGTGTTGCTCATTCAACTCTGCCCGAAGCATCAGACCGCGGAGTTTTTAGGGTTGGCGGGATTGCTGAGCCGCGTCTCATCCATCATCGGGCCGCTGATCTGGGGCGTCATCGTCCTCGACCCGACGCAATATCGACAGGCTGTGTGGGTGCTGGTAGGATTAATGGTCATGGGCGTTGCCGTCCTCCAAAAAGTTCCGAAGACCAAAGAGGTGGCGGGGTGAGACAACACGAGATTGCCGCGCTGTTCTCCCAGATCGCCGACCTCCTTGAGTTCCGGGGCGAGAACCCGTTTCGTATTCGCGCCTACCGGCGCGCGGCGCAGAATCTTGAGAGCCTCACCGATGACATCGAGCGCATGGCGGCCGAGGACCGGCTCCAGGAGATTCCCGGCATCGGCCAGGACCTCGCCGCGAAAATCCGAGAATACGTCTCCACCGGTGCCATCCAAGCGGTAGAGCGCCTGAGGCGCGAGGTGCCGGCCGGCATCTTTGAGCTGCTCGAGATTCCCGGCGTGGGGCCGAAAACCGCGAAGCTGCTGTATGAGCGATTGCGCATCACGTCGGTGCCGCAGTTAGCCAAGGCCGCCCGCGCGCACCAGTTGTGCAAGCTGCCGGGGTTTCAGGAGAAGAAAGAGCACAACATCGTGCGGGGGATTCGGATCATTCGCCAAGGCCGGGAGCGGATGCATCTGGGCGCCGCACTCGCCCTATCGCGACAGGTCATCGAGCGGCTGCGCGAGGCGCCCGGTGTCAAACGGGTCGAAGTCGCCGGCAGCCTCCGTCGGATGAAGGAAACGATCGGCGATCTTGATCTCCTCGCCGCCTCCACCCAGCCGCTGCGTGTCATGAAGGCACTGACCACGGCCCCGTTTTGCGCGCAGGTCCTGGCGTCAGGTTCCACGAAGTCGTCCATCATGACGACAGACGGCGTGCAGGTGGACGTTCGGGTCGTCGCGCCGGAGAGCTTCGGCGCGGCCTGGCAGTACTTCACCGGCTCGAAGGAGCACAACGTCCGCCTACGGGAGATGGCTGTCCGCAGGGGATTGAAGATCAACGAGTACGGCGTGTTCCGCCTCGCGACCGGCGCGCGCGTCGCGGGCAGGGACGAGGAAGACATCTACCGTGCTTTGGAGCTGCCGTGGATTCCACCGGAGATCCGCGAGGACACCGGCGAGATCGAGGCGGCGATGCAAAAGCGCCTGCCACGCCTCCTGGAGTTGGGCGATATCAAAGGGGATTTTCACGTGCACACCAACCGTTCTGACGGACGCCATCCGCTGGAGGAGGTCGCCCAGGCCTGCAAGCGTCGGGGCTACCAGTACGCGGTGATCACCGATCATTCAAAATCGCTCAAGGTCGCCGGCGGGTTGACTGAGGCGGAACTGCGCCGCCTGATCAGTGACATCCGCGCACTCAATGGGAAGCTGGGCCGCTTTCAACTGCTGACCGGCTCGGAGGTGGACATCTTGGCTGAGGGGCGGATGGATTATCCGAACGAAATGTTGGCGCAGCTCGATTTTGTGATCGGCTCGATCCATTCCGGCTTCAAACAGAGTCAGGCGACCATCACCAATCGGTTGGTCAAGGCCATCCGCAATCCCTACGTGACGATGATCGCTCATCCGACAGGACGGCTCTTGGGACAGCGGGAGCCCTACGAGGTGGATTTCGAGGCGGTCTTCCAGGCGGCTCGTGAAACCGGCACAGCTATGGAGATCAACGCCTATCCCAAGCGGCTCGACCTGAACGATGTGGCGGCTCGGAAAGCTCACGAGGCCGGCGTAATGCTGGCCGTCTCCACCGACACGCACAGTCTCGATCAACTCACCGACATGGCTATCGGTGTAGGTGTTGCGCGCCGCGCCTGGCTTGGACCACGGGACATTCTCAACTGTCTCTCCCGCGATCAGCTCCTTGCGTGGGTTCGCCAGAAACGTAAAAAGGGGACACAAAACAAGTTCTAAAAATGGTTTGTGTCCCCTCTCTTCCATTCCGTTCGGGGTTCGTCGCCCTCGTCGGCAAACCCAACGTCGGTAAATCGACGCTCCTCAACGCCTACCTCGGCAAAAAAGTTTCCATCGTCTCCAACAAGCCCCAGACCACACGCCAGCGCATCCTCGGCATCCTCACGCGCCCCGATGCTCAAATTATCTTCATCGATAGCCCCGGCTGGCACAAACCCGAGCATCCGCTCGGCAAATACATGGTCAGCGTGGCCAAAGGCATCATCGGGGAGGGGGATGTGCTGGTGATGCTCCTCGACGCCGCGCAAGGGTTTCAGCGGGAGGATGAGTGGGTGGTCGAGCAGGTGCGCGCGGCCAAGCGACCGGCCCTGCTGGCCATCAACAAGGTTGATCGCGTCAACAAGGGCAAGCTCCTGCCGCTCATCGAGGAAGCAGTCTCGCGTAAGCTCTTTGAAGAGATCATCCCCATCTCCGCCACCACGCAGGTGCAGCTCGACGTGCTGCTGAAAGAAATGCTCAAGCGCCTTCCGGAAGGCCCGCGATGGTACCAGGAAGGCCAAGTGACCGATCAATCCACCGAGCTGATCATCCGCGAATTCATCCGCGAGGCGGCGTTGCAAGCCACGCGCCAGGAAGTTCCGCACGCCGTCGCCGTATCCGTGGATCACGTTGAGCAGAAGGAGCGCGCGACCGTCATCCGGGCGACCATTTTCGTTGAGCGGGAAGGGCAGAAAGGCATTCTCATCGGCAAGAAAGGACAGATGCTCAAGCAAATCGGCACCGCCGCCCGCCAAGAAATCGAGCGCTGGCTCAGCCAGAGGGTCTTCCTCGAGCTCTGGGTGAAAGTCGCCTCCGACTGGCGCGACAACCCCTCTCGCCTCCGTGATCTCGGCTATACTCATGAGCCAAAGTGAAATGTATCCTCATTTGACGGCTGGCCATTCCGCCAGCGGGGAGGGGTACCGTGAGACCGACATCTCGGAGGCCG
>JACQRA010000018.1 GCA_016206725.1 Candidatus Omnitrophota bacterium | reverse complement strand
GCCAACGCCATGTACCACCGGATGCTCCAGGTGAGTAAGCGCCTCCAGGAGTGTACAGTGAACAGTGTACAGTTGACAGGGAAACAACAACACCAGAGGCGGCGAAAAGGCGCGACTGTAAACGGTAAACTGTACACTATCAACCGAGTGCTTCGCGAAGCGAAGCACGAGCTGTACAAGGGACAATGCAACTGCGCGTATTGGCATGGCGTCTTTGGGGGGTTGTACCTGTCGCACTTACGTCGGGCGGTGTATCATCACCTGTTAACGGCGGAAGGGCTTCTCGACCGTCTCAATGGAAGTCAGCCGAGAGAGATCCATGATGATCTGGACGGGGATGGACACGACGAACTCGTGTTGCGAAACACACGCCTGGGCGTCGTGGTCGATCCGCAGGAGAATGGCACCGTCACCGAAGTGGATGACTATCGTCACGCCGTGAATGTGCTTGATACCATGGCGCGACATCGCGAACCCTATCACCAGAAGCTTCACACCAACGTCTCGGCTGGTGCAGGGTCGGGCCTGCGGCCGGCCAGCATTCATGATCTGCTGCAGGCGAAAGAAGAAGGCCTGCACGCCTATCTCGTCTATGATGACCACCGACGGAGCAGCTTTGCGGATTATGCCTTTTCGATGAGGCCGACCCTTCAGCAGATCGTCCGCAATACCTGGACCGAGCATCGAATGTTTCCTGCGGGAAGCTACCAGATGGTGGCGTCTCGTTCCTCCTCGAGAGGTCAAGCCGCTGTGCAGATGGTGCGCCGCGTCGCTCAGGGGACCTTGCGAAAAACCGTGACACTGATGCGCACGGAGCCTCGCCTTCGATTTCGCTATGAAGTAGATCAGCTGGCCATTCCCGTGGTGGGCCTGGAGATGACCCTGGGGCTCTGGAATCCTGAGTGGGCCGAGCCGCAATGGGAGGAGCGCATCGGGCAGTTTGATCTTCAGGATGGCTCGCTGCCGATTCGATTGACCCTGATGATCGATCCTCCGGCCACCGTCGCCCGATTGCCCATCTACACCGTGTCGGAATCGGAAGGAGGCATGGAGCGGACCGCCCAGGGTCTTGCGGTGGTGTGCTTGTGGGAGTTGGCGGGAGAGCCTCGGTGGTCGTGTGACATCGACTGGGTGATCGGCTCATGTTGAAGCGAACGGTGAGCGTCATTCATCCCCAAGGGCTCCATGCCCGTCCCGCAGCGATGTTTGTCCAATTGGCGAAGCGATTCAAGTCTCGCATCACCGTCAAGAAGGGTCGGAAAATCGTCGATGGTAAATCGATCATGGGCCTGTTGACGTTGGCCGCCGGCAAAGGAGCTCGTGTCTCCCTGATCGTCGAGGGGCCGGATGACCGCGAGGCCTTGAGTCATCTGAGCCACCTGCTGACCGAGCCGCTTCCGGAAGCTCCCCGATCCATCCGATGCACCATCTAAGGGACACAAACCAATTTTTTATAACTCGTTTTGTGTCCCTGATTGATTAACCTTGAGGCAATGATGCTGGTGTTAAAAGGAATTCCCGCCTCTCACGGCATCGCCATTGGCAAAGCCTTCCTCTTTGGAAGCGAGGAGCCTCCCGCAACCCGTCGTTCGATCACCGAGACGGAGATCTCAACGGAAGTGATGCGGTTTGAAGAGGCGCTGATCCAGACTCGTCATCAGATTCTCGACATCCAGCGGCGGTTGGCGGACGAGATGGGTCAGGAGCATGCGGAGATTTTTAACGCGCACCTGCTGGTGCTGGAGGATCAGAGTCTCCGCGAAGAGGTGCTCGGCGGGCTGAAGGCTCAACTCGTGAACGTCGAGGCCATCTTCAACGACGTGATTCGCCGCCATCTGCGGGCGTTTTCGAGAACAAACGATGAGTACCTGCGCGATCGCACCGCGGATATCGAAGATGTCCGCAAGCGTATCTTGCGGAATCTGACGGGCCGGCAACGCAACGTCCTCGAGCAGATTGATGAGCCGGTGGTCGTGGTGGCTCATGCCCTCTCACCCTCCGAGACGGCGCTGATGCACAAACGCCATGTCTTGGCGTTTGTCACCGATGTGGGAGGGCGGACGGGCCACACGGCCATCATGGCCAAGTCGCTCGGCATTCCGGCGGTGGTCGGGGTCGAGGTGGCGACCAAGCGAATTGAGAAAGGGGGACGGCTCGTCGTCGATGGCACGCGGGGCGAGGTGGTGGTGGACCCCGATGCGGAGACGATCCGTCGGTATGAGGTCGAACAGCGGCGATGGCAGGAGATCAGCCGGCAGTTGTTGCAACTGAAAGATCTGCCGGCTGAGACGTTGGACGGGCGTCGGGTGACGCTCTCAGCCAACCTTGAGGTGCCCGACGAAATCCCCTCCGTCATCGCGCATGGCGCCGAAGGGATCGGGCTGTATCGCACCGAGTTCTTCTACATGAATCGGACTGATTTCCCCTCCGAGGAAGAGCAATTTCAGGCCTATAAAACGGTGGCCGAGCGGATGGCTCCTCAGTCGGTCATCGTTCGGACGGTGGATTTGGGGGGCGATAAATTCCTCTCGCCGCTTGATCTGCCGACCGAGATGAATCCCTTCATGGGGTGGCGGGCGATTCGATTCTGCTTGGCCCGGCCGGATGTGTTTCGCGTGCAGTTGCGGGCGATCTTGCGGGCCAGCGCCTATGGCAACCTGAAACTGATGTTCCCCATGATCTCCGGACTCGAGGAGCTGCGTCGCGCCAATGAAATTCTCCATGGCGTCAAGCAAGAACTCACGCGCGAGAAGCAGGCCTATGCCTCGGACCTGGAAATCGGGGCGATGATCGAAGTTCCGTCGGCAGCCCTGACGTGTGACCTGCTGGCGGGGGAAGTGAAGTTCTTTTCGATCGGGACGAACGATCTCATTCAGTATGCGCTGGCGGTTGATCGGGTGAACGAAAAGATCGCCTACCTCTATGAGCCCTCCCATCCGGCGGTGATTCGCCTGCTCAAGCAGATCATCGAGGCCGGCCATCGGGCCGGCTTGTGGGTGGGGATGTGCGGTGAAATGGCCGGCGAGCCGGCCTTGGCGCTGCTCTTGTTGGGACTGGGGTTGGATGAGTTTTCCGTCTCGCCGATCCAGGTACCTCTCATCAAGAAGGTCGTCCGTTCCATCGAGTATCGGGCGGCGCAGGCGATCGCGCAGCACGCGATGGGATTTCGAACCGGCAAAGAGGTTGAGGCGTTCCTGATCTCGCATCTGCGTCAATTGGTTCCCGACTTGGTCGAGGGATGATGGAACCGCGAGTGAGCGCGATCCTCCTGGCCGCGGGCTATGGGACGCGGCTGTATCCGTTAACGAGAACCCGTCCGAAGGCCCTCTTGCCCATGGGGCGCGAGGTGGTGCTCGACGTCATCTTCCGGGCTCTCGCCGAGGTCCCCAGGCTGTCGCAGACGGTGTTGGTGACCAACCATCGCTTCGCTCCTGACTTTCAGCACTGGGGACGGAAGCGGCCGTATCGGTTTGAGCTCGTGGATGACGGGACCTCGACACCCGAGACCAGGCTGGGGGCCATTCGCGATGTGCTCGTGGGATGGCAGCGGCTGCCAGAGACGGACGACGTGTTGGTGGTGGGAACGGATAATCTCTTCACGGGTTCCCTGGAGCCCATGGTGCGATTCGCCTGGACGAAGTCTCCCTCGGCGACCGTGGCGGTGGCGCGCGTGAGCCAAGCGAAAGAAGCCAGCCGCTTCGGGGTGATTGAAATGGAGGTGGACGGACGAGTCATTCGGTGTCTGGAGAAACCCGCTCATCCACCGTGCCTGACCGTCGGTCTCTGTCTCTATTATTTCCCGTCCTCCTGCCGAACGCGCATGGAGGCCTACGTGGCCCAGAGCGGCTCAGGCGATGCGCCGGGGTATTTTATCGAGTGGCTCGCCGCGCGAGAGGCGGTGTATGCGACGGTGATGGAAGGGATGTGGTGTGACATCGGCTCGCAAGACGCTTACGATCAAGCGGTTCGTGACTGGAAGGAGAACAAAGGAGCGGTCCATGCGTAAAACGCTGTTTACCTCTGAATCGGTGACGGAAGGCCATCCGGACAAGATGGCGGATCAGATTTCCGACGCGGTCTTGGATGCCATCTATGAAAAGGATCCCAACGGCCGGGTGGCGTGTGAAACCCTGGTGACAACCGGCCTGGTCGTGGTGGCCGGCGAGGTCACCACCTCCTGCTACATCGAAATTCCACAGATCGTGCGCCAAACCATCCACCAGATCGGCTACGATGAGCCGGGGCACGGATTCGCCTCCAAGACCTGCGGCGTCTCGACCTCCATTCAATCCCAATCGCCCGACATCGCGTTGGGCGTTGACAAGGGCGGAGCCGGCGACCAGGGGATGATGTTCGGCTACGCGACCAACGAGACGCCGGAGTTCATGCCCACGCCGATCGTCTACGCCCATCGGCTGGCCCAGCGCCTGGCGGAGGTGCGCAAACAGCATCTCGTGGACTACCTGCGGCCGGACGGGAAAAGCCAGGTGACCGTGGAGTATCACGACGGGCACGTCGCGCGCGTGGAAGCCGTGATCGTCAGCGCGCACCATAAAGCGGGCGTTCCGCTCTCGCAGATTCGATCCGACATGAAGCGCCTGGTCATCGAGGAGGTCATTCCCAAGCAGTGGCTGGACAAACGCACGAAGATTTATGTCAATCCGACCGGACGATTTGAAGTGGGAGGACCCATGAGTGACACGGGCCTCACCGGTCGGAAGATCATCATGGACACCTATGGCGGGGTCATCGGCCACGGGGGCGGAGCCTTCTCAGGCAAGGATCCAACGAAGGTCGATCGCTCGGCGGCGTACATGGCGCGCTACATCGCGAAGAACCTCGTCGCGGCCGGGGTGGCGGATCGTTGCGAGATTCAACTCGCCTATGCCATCGGGGTGGCTGAGCCGGTGTCGATCATGGTCAACACCCACGGGACAGGCAAGTTGTCGGAATCCCAGACGATCAAGATCATTCGCGAGCTGTTTGATCTGACGCCGCTCGGGATTATCCGGATGCTGAAACTGCGTCGGCCCATCTATCTCAAGACCGCCGCCTATGGCCACTTCGGGCGGAAGGATGACGGATTTAGCTGGGAAGAACTGGACCGCGTGAACGACATCAAACGAGCCGTTCGGAATACATGAGCCGAGCCTTTCATATCAAGAGTGAGGCGCTCGCGAGCGCGGGACGGGCCAAGATCGAATGGGCCGAGCGCCAGATGCCGGTGCTCGTCCAGATTCGCGCGCAGATGGCACGCGCCAAACCGTTGAAGGGCATTCGCCTGGCGGCGTGTTTGCACGTGACGACCGAGACCGCGCAGTTGATGTTGACCTTGAAAGCGGGGGGCGCGCAATTAGCCCTCTGCGCGTCCAACCCCCTCTCCACGCAAGATGACATCGCCGCCAGCCTCGTCAAAGACTTCGGGATGGCCGTCTATGCGATTCGCGGCGAGGGCCGCCGGACGTACTATGACCACATTCATGCTGTCCTGTCCGGGTTGCCGCATATCACGATGGATGACGGCGCGGATCTCGTCTCGACCATCCACAAGCAGCCGGGACGATTTGGACGCCGCATCATCGGCGGGACGGAGGAGACGACGACCGGGGTCATTCGCTTGCGCAGTCTTGAAGCCCACGGGAAGTTGCGCTACCCCGTCATTGCGGTCAACGACGCCAACACCAAGCACTTGTTCGATAACCGCTATGGCACCGGCCAGTCCACGATTGACGGCATCTTGCGGGCCACCAACCGCTTGTTGGCGGGGTCCGTGTTTGTCGTGGCGGGCTATGGCTGGTGCGGGAAGGGGCTGAGCCAGCGGGCGCGCGGCATGGGCGCGCGTGTGATCGTGACGGAAATCGATCCCATGAAAGCCCTCGAGGCGGTCATGGACGGGTTTCAGGTGATGCCGCTTGAGCAGGCGGCGAGGATCGGCGACATCTTCGTGACGGTCACCGGCTGTTCACAGGTGATTGGACCGCGTCACTTCCGCCTGATGAAAGATGGGGCGCTGGTGGCGAACTCAGGGCACTTTGACGTGGAGATCGACCTCAAGGCGTTGCGGAAGCTGAGCCGCCGCCACCAGGTGGTGCGCAACGGCATCGATCAGTATACGCTCACCGTCGGGAAACGGATCAATGTCCTTGGGGAAGGGCGGTTGGTGAACCTCGCCTGCGCGGAAGGACATCCCTCGAACGTGATGGATCTCTCCTTCGCCAATCAGGCGTTGGCCTCGGAGTATCTCGTTCGTCATGGAGCGCGCCTTCAGCGGAAGGTCTACTCCGTGCCCGCGGCGATTGACCAGCGGATCGCCGCCCTCAAGCTCAAAGCCCTTGGAGTGCGGATTGACCGCTTGACGTCGGAGCAGCAGCGCTATCTCTCGAGCTGGGAGCTCGGCACCTGAAAAACCAGTGATTAAGTGATTGGGTGATTGAGTGATTAAGACTGTTAGCGGAGGAGGCGCCAACACAACCACAGGGCGATGAGGTGGGGCGTCCACATCGCCACGACCACCGGCAAGAAACCTTCCTTCGCGATACTCTGACCCACCGCCGTCCCTAAGTAGTACAGCACGCCCCATCCCAAGCTCGTCCCTAATCCCCGCAGAGGCCCCCGTCCGTGGCGTTGCGCGGATCCCACGAAGGCCATCAAGGCCATCATGATGTTCATGAACGGAAAGGTCAGCTTGGCGGTCAGTTCGGTGGCATAGCGCCTGATATTGGTCATGTGACTCTTCTTGAGGTGGATGATGAGGCGGCGCAATGGACCGAAGCGCATCGTCTCCGGTTGGGTCTCCGGTTGTCGAAAGGAGGCCGGCGTGACCGGCACCTTCAAGAGGCGTTCCACAAATGGAATCGGTTCACCCGCCAGCGCGCCCTGGGGTCCCATGTGATAAATGGTGCCGTAGACCAAGAGCAGTCCGTGGGGTGTGACGAACGCCTGCCGGGCGTAGAAACTCTTCACGGGGAGGTTGCGCTCGTCATGTTCGAGGATGACCAAGTCAATCAGCTCGTTGCGGTCCAGGTGAAATTCCCGGGCGTGGTAGAGCCGATTGTCGGAATCGAGGGTGGCGACACTCTCGATGACGTTCGGCTGCTGGCGCCCGCGAAAGAGCTCGTAGCGCAGTTGCTCATAGGCGGCCGCCGTCTGGGGCACCACGCGGTCATTGATCACGAAGACGCCCACGCTGATCAGCCATCCGACGAAGACGAACGGCACGCTGGCTCGCGCTGCGCTGATCCCGCTGGCATGCATCGCCAGCAACTCCTGGTAACGCACCAACCGCATGGTGACAAAGGCGCAACTCAACAGCAGGGCCAGCGGTGAGGCCCGGATCACCACCAGGGGGGTGAAGTTCAGGTAATACTGCACGACGGTCTGCGGGGGGATGTGATATTGAAGGATCTCTTCGAGATGGCCGAAGAGATCAATGATGATGCTGATGAACACGAACACCAGCATGCACCATACCCACACCGGCACCAGTTGTTTCGTCGTATAGCGATCAAGGATGCGCATCGTTAGTGTCTGAGGGTCTGCCAGAGGCGCGCGGCGCCGAAGGTCCCGCCGATGACGTTGGGCAGCCACATGGCCAGCCACGGGGTCATCCATCCTTTGAGGGCCAGGGCGTTCATGCCGATTGAGCCCAGGTAATACACGACACTCCATCCAAGCACCCACACGAAGATCACCAGCCGTTCATGATGATGGAGCGACAGACCGACCGAGAGCCCGAAGACGATGAAGATGACGGTGGCGAACGAAAACGCGATTTTCCGATGAAACTCCAACGAAGCCGGCATGGCGTCGATGCCTTCCGCGCTGAGTCGTTGACGTTCCCTGAGCAGTTCGTTGAAGGTCATTTCTTTGAGCTTCTTCCCAAGACCTCTCCCGCCAGGGGAGTCGGTGATCATGTTCATGGTATAGGTGCGGAAGGACACCTTATACAGGGAGCCGGGATGTTCCGGGTTCCATTCATCCACGGTTCCCTCATAGAGCTTGAGTCGGACTCCCTGACGATCCGGCAGGGGTTCAAACTCGCCTCGTTGGGCGATGATGGTTCGTGTCGGGCCATTGGGTTGGGGTTCGTAGATACGAACGTTGTAGAGCATCTGTCGATCCACGTGATACACGAACAGCACGTAGGGCTCGAATTCCTTGATGAAGGTTCCGGCTTCGATATACGCGGTGGGATGTTTGATGCCGATGGCCTTCAGTTGTCGGCGGGACGCCAAGTGGGTTTCCGGAATCACCCGGTCGTTGAGCGCCAACATGCCTCCGCTGATCAACAGCCCCGCCATCACCATCGGGAGCACGAGCGTGGCCGGTGCGATGCCGGACGCCCGCATCGCGATCAGCTCATAGTCGCTGCTCAGCCGGCCGAAGGCCATGACCATCGCGATCAGACAGGCGATCGGCAGCGTGAAGGTCAGCAGGTACGGAATCGAGTAAATCAGCAGGCGCAGCACGTCGAACACGCTCACCCCTTTGGTGATGACCAACTCGGCCAGCTTCACGAGATTGCCGACCAATGCGACCAGGGTCAGTCCCGTGGCGGTGACGGCCAGTGGCGCCGCGTGTTCTTTGAGCACATACATCCGCAAGATGCTCATTGGTGAGAGGGCCTCAGAGGGCCGAAGAGGGCCGAAGAGGGCTTCTGGAGCCTTTTTATTGTTGCCTTCATGGCCTTCTCAGGCCTTCTCCGGCCTTCTGATTGGTTGGGGTGCGGGCGGCGGTCACGACGTAGACCGGTTGGATTCCGACATCGCGCAGGGCTTGCGCGCAGGCATTCACGGTTGCGCCACTCGTCATCACGTCGTCCACGAGCAGCACGCCCCCGCTGAGCCGGCGGGACGATCGCGCGCCAAACGCTCCTTCGACATTGCGGATTCTCCCCGACGGGTTCAAGGTCGTTTGTGTCGCGGTCCAGCGGATTCGTCGCAACAGCGGCACGTAGGGCCGCTCAAGCGCCCGGGCCATCGCATGCGCCAGGAAGACCGGCGGGTCGAGCCGCCTGAGTCGCCGTTTGACCCAGTGCAGCGGAACGGGGACGACGGCCTTGATCTGGTCTAACGGAAGCGCGCGTTGTGCCGCCTGCGCCATGGAAGCCGCCAGCCACGAGCCCAGGCGGTGCCGACCCTGATACTTAAAGGCGTGAATCGCCTCGCGAGCGGCCTCGGCATACGCAAACGGTGCGCAGGCTTGATCGAATGAGGGGGGATGTCGTTGGCACGCGGTACAGATGACGTGGGCATCATAGGCTCCGGGCAGTTCCATCCCGCACCGTTCACAGCGGGGTAGCCCTATCCTCGGCATGGCCGCTTCGCAGACATCGCAGAGAGGGGCAATCGAGGAGTTGAGGTGGACTCCACACAACAGGCACGCCGGCGGATAGAGCAAATCGGCCAGCGTCCGGCCGTAGGACATGACAGAAGCTGCGACGGACATCGTGTGCCTACCACTTTACTCAAACTCACTCGGGGACACAAACAAATTTACTTCGGGAGTGGATCAATTTGTTTGTGTCCCCTATTCAAGGCGATGGTGAAGAAGGTGGCGGGGTGGGTGGGCAGGCGCGCGAGGTGACGGCGGGCGATGCGGATGCCGCCGCCTGCGCGACGCACACACGGCATCTCGCTGCCGGTGCGTTCGTTCACGATGCGTCCCACCGCGTAGTGGCCGGCATCCAGTCGCTGAGGATTCATGAAGGTGAATCGGAATGCTCGATTGGCGAACGGGGCGTTCACCGCAAGCGTGCGACGGGTTCCGAAATCTTCGCGCGTCAACTGCGGATCAATGACGAGATCACCCAGCTCGCCGCGGATTCCGTACACCTGGGTCAGCAGCATCGCGATCAGCCAGGAGGCCGAGCCGGTCAAGTAGCCGTACATCCCTCGGCCCTCCGCGTTGAAATACTCCGGCAGGCACGGAAAGATTTTTGCGACCGAAGGTGTTGTGGCCAAATGGTACAACGCCTGCCAGACCTTCCGTGCCTCCTGCGTTCTTCGTCGGGCATAGAGCGCGCACGCGTACATGACTGCCATATGGCTGAAGATCGCCCCGTTTTCTTTCTCGCCATAGGCGAATGAAAATGCCCTCCCCAACGCCGGCTGGACCTCCTTGAAATCGGTATTCAGGCGTAGGCCGCCCCAGCGACGGTCCCGCAAGAAGCGAATGACCGAGGCGATCGCTCGATCCACTTGGTGGTCAGTGGCGATCCCACTCATGATCGGGAAGACCTGTCCGGTCAGGGTCATTCGCATTCCGAGTCGATGAGGGCCCTCGACTCGTTTGCCATCATTGTCGTAATAGCCGTTGAAGAATCCCCCTCCCGCCGTACGGATCCATTCCTGTTCTCGGATGCGGGATGCCGTGTCTTCGTATTTGGCGAGCAGGTCGGCTCTGAGCTCCTCAAGACGCACCGAGATCATCCGCCCTGAAAGGTCGTGTGAGACCGCGTGAAGATAGCGTTGCAGACACGCTCGTTTGGCGGTGGGTGAGCGGTAGTTGAGGCGGCGCTGTCCCGGCAGGCGGTCAAGCAACAGGCCCACCTCCTCGGCCAGCCGCACGCTCTTGATGCCACGCCTCCGGAGCGTCTCAGCAAACTCAGCCAGACGTTTGAGATTCCACGCATAGAAGGCGCTGAAGGCGACCGACTCGCCCCGATGGGGAGCCATGTCGAGCCCGTCGTTCCAATCCGCACCCTCCAGACGACACACATTGTGCTCACCCACATTGAAGAAGGCGGTGAGGTGTTGAATCAGGAGGTGCTCGAAGACTGACCCTCGGTAGACCTTTCCTCTTCTCGTCCGTAAGAGATGCGGGTCGCGGAAGTACTCCCGCGGTTTCAACACGAACTCCACATCGCCGGTCTGATCCACGTAGAGCAGCGTGGTGTGCGCGGGCCAGACGCCGTGGTCCATCCAGGTGCGAGGAATATTGTTGCGATCCGCGATGAAGGTGTCCTCCTTCGCTCTGCGAGCTTCGGAGAGACCTCTGCGAAGCCTTGGCGAAGCAGGGCCATCCTTGC
>JACQRA010000145.1 GCA_016206725.1 Candidatus Omnitrophota bacterium | reverse complement strand
AGCTGGCGGATTTGCTGGGCGCTGCCCCGAGCCCCGGAGTCCGCCATGATGAAAATCGGGTTGAAGTCCCCTTGCGCGCCTTCCCGGCCCTTCATCAGCGCCTCGTCCTCGGCTTCCAGTTCCCGGAACATTTCTTTGGAGACCTGTTCGGTCACTTGAGCCCAGATGTCGATGATTTTGTTGTAGCGCTCTCCCTCGGTGATCAGCCCCCGGCGGTATTGGCTTTCCACTTGTTCCACTTCGCGATGGGCCTTGCCCAACAGTTTGTCCTTGGCCTCCGGGATCATCAGATCATCCACGCCGATGGAAATGCCGGCGAGGGTTGCCCATTCGAAGCCAAGCTGCTTCAGGTCATCGAGCAACGCCACCAACCGCTCATGGGAACAGAGGCGCGCGATGCGCGAGATGAGGCCGCTGAGCCGGCCTTTGTCAATCAGCTCATTCACGAAACGGGATTCGGCAGGCAAGACCAGATTGAACACAATGCGGCCGATCGTCGTGTCAAGGACCTGGCCGTTCCATCGCAGCCTCACCTTCGCGTGGATGTCCGCTTGCTGATCCTGGTACGCCAGCACGGCGTCCTCCAAGCTGCCAAACAGCAATCCCTGGCCTTTGACCCCTTCGCGAGCCTTGGTCAAGAAGTAACATCCGAGAATGATGTCTTGGGTGGGGGTGACGATGGGCTTGCCGTTCGCCGGCGAGAAGAGATTGTGGGTGGAGAGCATCAACAGACGGGCTTCCATTTGGGCTTCGATGGACAACGGCACATGCACCGCCATTTGATCGCCGTCGAAGTCCGCGTTAAAGGCGGTACACACCAAGGGGTGAATGCGAATGGCCTTGCCTTCAATCAGGATGGGCTCGAAGGCTTGAATACCCAGCCGATGCAGCGTGGGGGCGCGGTTGAGCATGACCGGATGATCCTTGATGACTTCGTCCAAGATGTCCCACACCTCCGGACGCTCTTTCTCCACCATGCGCTTGGCCGTCTTGATGGTCTGAGCAAACCCTTGATCTCGAAATCGGCGGATGATGAAGGGCTCAAACAGCTCTAAGGCCATCTTCTTCGGCAGCCCGCACTGATAGAGTCGTAGCTCGGGGCCGACCACGATGACCGACCGGCCGGAGTAATCCACGCGCTTGCCCAAGAGGTTTTGCCGGAAGCGACCCTGCTTGCCCTTCAACATGTCGGCGAGCGACTTGAGTGGACGGATCATCGGCCCCAGCACCGGACGGCCGTGACGGCCGTTGTCAAACAAGGCATCCACCGATTCCTGGAGCATTCGCTTTTCGTTGCGGATGATGATCTCGGGCGCTTTGAGGTCGATCAATTTCTTGAGGCGATTGTTGCGGTTGATCACCCGGCGATACAGGTCGTTGAGATCCGAGGTCGCGAACCGCCCCCCGTCAAGCGGGACCAAGGGACGCAAGTCGGGAGGGATGACGGGGATGACCTTCAAGAGCATCCATTCCGGATGATTGCCGCTCTTGCGAAACGCTTCGACCACCCTCAGATTGCGGATGATGCGCTTCTGGGCTTGCTCCACCTTGGCCTGTTGGAGTTCCTTATGCCACTGTCGGGCCATCGCATTCAGATCCAGAGCGGCCAGCAAGTCATGGATCGCCTCGGCTCCCATCTTGGCGATCAAGGATCGGCCGTAGGTTTTGAGGGCTTCTTGGTAGCGTTCCTCCGAAAGAATCTCGCGGGGCTTCAGCGGAGTCGTCCCGGGGTCGGTGACAATGTACGCCTCGTAGTACAGGACGCGCTCGACATCCCGCATGCTCAGGTTCAGCAACGCCCCGATCCGCGACGGGACGCTTTTGAAAAACCAGATGTGGGAGACGGGGGCCGCCAACTCGATGTGTCCCATCCGCTCGCGTCGAACCTTTGAATGGGTCACCTCGACCCCGCAGCGATCACAGGTAATGCCCTTGTGCTTGATCTTCTTGTAGCGACCGCAGTTGCATTCAAAGTCTTTCGTCGGCCCGAAGATCCGCTCGCAAAAGAGGCCGTCCTTTTCAGGTTTGAGCGTCCGATAGTTGATCGTCTCGGGTTTTTTCACTTCACCCCGAGACCACGACCGGATGACCTGCGGAGAGGCGATGCGGATGCTGATGGCATCGAACGTATTGAGCGTTTCAGGGAATACGGCTTTGGCGGCCATGGTCAGGATGGGCTCACTGGAACCTGTCGCAATTCACGTCGCACCAGTTGCTCAAAGAGCTCCGGCCCGGAGACGTCCTGGTCTTTGCGTTCCAACCGGACATCCAAGACGAGTCCTTGAAGCTCTTTGACCAAGACGTTAAACGATTCCGGCACGGAGGGACGCAAGGCGTGCTCGCCTTTGACGATCGCTTCGTAGACGCGGGTGCGCCCGACGACGTCATCGCTCTTCACGGTCAAGAGCTCTTGGAGCGTGTACGCCGCCCCGTACGCCTCCAGCGCCCAGACCTCCATTTCTCCAAAGCGCTGGCCGCCGAATTGGGCCTTGCCGCCCAAGGGTTGCTGGGTGACCAGCGAGTAGGGCCCGATCGAGCGCGCATGGATCTTGTCATCGACCAGATGGACGAGCTTGATCATATAGAGGTAGCCCACGGCGATCTCTTGATCGAACGGGTGACCCGTTCGGCCGTCTCGCATGCGAATCTTCCCCGAGAACGGCAGCCCCGCTTTCTTCAGCCACTCGCGGACCTCGGTTTCCCGGGCGCCGTTGAAGACCGGACTCTCCACCCGGCAGCCCAACACCTTGGCCGCCCAGCCGAGATGCAATTCCAGAATTTGCCCGACATTCATGCGCGAGGGCACCCCCAAGGGATTGAGCACGATATCGACCGGGGTGCCATCCGGCAAGAACGGCATGTCCTCTTCGGGAACGATGCGCGCGACCACCCCTTTGTTGCCGTGCCGACCCGCCATCTTGTCTCCGACGGAGACCTTGCGTTTCGACGCGATATGGACGATGACGCGCTTGAGCACGCCCGGCGGCAGCTCGTCGCCCCGTTTGATCTTGTCGATCTCCATCTCCTCGGTATAGCGCAATTCTTGAATTTGCTCTTCGAAGAAATCCACGATCCGACGGACCTCGGCCTCGGCCTGAGGATCCTCGTCCACGCGAATCTCGCTGAGGTTCGAGCGCAGCAGTTTTTTGCGATCGGAGGCCTTGAGGGAGCGCCCGGCTTCGAACAGGGTTCGCTCCGTCTCGAGGTCGGTGACCGGGGCGGCGAGCTTTTTGCCTGAGAGCAGGCCCACCAGCCGATCCGTCAGCTCCCCACGCAGGCGCTCCACCTGGGCGCCAAAGTTCTTGCGCATCGCCTCAATCTGCCGATGCTCCTCCTGTTGATCCTCTTTGGTTTTCGCCCGAGCCCCCTTGCGGGTCAGAACCTTGACATCCACGACGATGCCTTCCACCCCGGCGGGAACCCGCAGGCTGGTATCCCGAACATCCTCGGCTTTTTCGCCGAAGATGGCTTTGAGGAGCTTTTCTTCGGGGGTTAACTCGGTCTCGCTCTTGGGCGTCACCTTGCCGACGAGAATCTCGCGGGGATTGATCTCGGCGCCGATGCGGACAATGCCCTGTTCATCGAGGTTCCGCAAGCCCTCTTCGCCGACGTTCGGGATATCCCGCGTGATCTCTTCGTTCCCCAACCGCGTCTCCCGAGCCTCGGTTTCAAATTCTTCCACATGAATCGAGGTGAAGGTATCGTCCTTGACGAATCGCTCGCTGATGACAATGGCATCTTCAAAATTGTAGCCACGCCACGGCATGAAGGCCGCCAGGACGTTCTGTCCCAGCGCCAGCTCCCCTCCCTCGGTTGAGGCCCCATCGGCAATGACCTCGCCCGCCTTGACCTTCTCCCCCAGCTTCACAATGGGACGTTGATTCAAACACGTATTGGCGTTGGAGCGCTGGAACTTCTTCAGCTCATAGGTGTGACGCCCGCAGATGATCCGCTGACCATCCACATAGGTCACCACCCCGTCTTCCTTGGCTTGCACACAGGAGCCGGAATCCTTCGCCGCGCGTCCCTCGATGCCCGTCCCGACGAGCGCCGCCTCGGTCACCAGCAACGGCACCGCCTGACGCTGCATATTGGAGCCCATCAGCGCCCGGTTGGCGTCGTCATGCTCCAGGAAGGGCACGAGGCTGGCGGCGATGCTCACAATCTGCTCCGGCGAAACATCCATGTACTCCACCTGCTCCGGTGGCACGTGGACGATGTTCCCGCGATGCCGGCAACTGACGAGTTCTTGTGTGAACTTTCTTGAGGACGAGAGCGGACTCGTCGCCTCGGCAATGCAGTGTCGATCCTCCACGTCCGCCGTGAGATACTCGACCGCTTCCGTGACGAGGCCCTGCTTGACCTTGAAGTACGGGGTCTCGATAAAGCCGTGCTCATTGATGCGGGCATACACCGTCAGACTCGAAATCAACCCGATGTTCGGCCCTTCAGGAGTCTCGATCGGGCAGATGCGTCCATAGTGTGAATGATGCACGTCGCGCACCTCAAAGCCGGCCCGTTCCCTCGACAACCCGCCGGGCCCGAGGGCGGAGAGACGCCGCTTGTGGGTCAGCTCAGCCAAGGGGTTCGTTTGATCCATGAACTGGCACAATTGCGAACGGGTAAAGAAATCGCGGATGACGGATGAGACCAGCTTAAAATTGACGAGCGCATGCGGCATGACCTTGTCGAGGTCATAGATCGCCATCCGCTCCCTGACGGCGCGCTCGATACGCTCCAAGCCGATGCGGAACTGGTGGTACACCAACTCCCCGACCGAACGCACCCGACGATTCCCCAGGTGGTCAATGTCATCCACTTCACCCTGCCCCCGTCGAAGGCCGAAGAGATATTTGATGACCACGACGACGGTTTCCGCATCGAGCATCCGGTCATCCAGCGAGCGATTCATGGTCAGTTTGCGGTTCAACACGAACCGTCCCACCCGGCCGAGGTCGTAGCGCCGGGGATCCCCGAACAACCGTTGGATGAGCGCCTCGGCGGAGGGCAGGTTGACCAAATCGCCGGTTCGCAGTCGTCGAAAGATCTCGAGGAGCGCTTCCTCTCGCGTCGTCGTGTGATCTTTTTCGAGCATCTTCAAGAGCTCCACCGGCGGATCGAGCAGCAGCTTGACCTGGCGCCGCCCCGTCGCCCAGATCGTTTCGGTCCATTCTTCACTGACCCGCGTGCCGGCGCGCATCAAGGTCTGGCCGGACGCCGGATCGATGATCCGCTCAGCCAGGACGTTGCCGATGAGGGCCTTCAGTTGGGCCGGCTCGGTAAATTCCACGACTTCCGTCGAGGAGAAGGCTTCGAGAATCTGCTCGTCGGTTGAGAGGCCGAGCGCGCGCAGTAAAATGGTCGCGCTCATCTTGCGCCGGCGATCAATCGAGACATGGAGGATGTCGGTCATGTCAAACTCCAACTCGACCCATGCCCCGTGGTACGGGATGATCCGCGCCGAGAAGAGACGCTTGCCCGTGGGATGCACCGTGACTTCAAACGTGACCCCAGGAGATCGGTGTAATTGGCTGACGACCACCCGCTCATCCCCGTTGATCACGAACGTCCCCGCCTCCGTCATCAGGGGCATCTCGCCGAAGTAGGTATCCTGTTCTTTCACGTCCTTCGGAGTCACGAGCCGCAGCTTCACCTTCAGGGCTGCCGCGTAGCTCAGGCCGTTACGCAGGCACTCCGCCACGGTGTATTTGGGTTTGCCCAGCGCATAGTGGCCGAATTCCAGGCGGTATTTTCCATCCGCGTTGGCGATGGGAAACGTCTCCAGAAAAGCGGCCTGCAATCCGACGTTGGCGCGTTTCGTCTTCGGAACGCCCTGCTGGAGAAAGGCCGCGTACGAATTAGTCTGGACCTCCACGAGATTCGGCGGATCCAACCGCTGCGGCAGTCTCGCAAAACTGTGAACTTTCACCATTACTTCAGTTCGACCTGGGCTCCGGCGGCCTCAAGTTTCTTCTTGATCTCTTCCGCTTCCTCTTTCTTGACGCCTGTCTTGACCGGTTTCGGGGCGCTTTCCACCAGGTCTTTGGCCTCTTTCAAGCCAAGGCTGGTGACGGCGCGAATCTCCTTAATGACTTGAATCTTATTCGCGCCGACAGTCGCCAGGACGATGTCGAAGACCGTCTTCTCTTCAGCCGCCCCGGCCGGCGCCCCGCCAGCGGCGGGGCTGGCTGCCCCGATGGCCCCGGATGGCATGGCCATCGCCATCGGGGTCACGCCGAATTTCTCCCGTAAGGTTTTGGCATAGTTGGCCAGCTCAATCGCCGTCATCTCCTCGGTCAGCTTGACCGCCTCCTCCACTCGCTTCGTCAATGTCTCAGCCATGGGCTGGTGCCTCCTTCTTTGATGCTTCCTCAAGGACCCAAGCGACGTCACCCAGGACGCGCTCGAGGGTCCAGACCACATCCGCCAGCGGCGATTCGATAGCGAAGATCGCCTGCGCGATCAATTGGGGCTTCGGCGGCAACTGCGCCACCTCCCGCAGCCCCGTCGCATCCAGGAACTGCCCCTCAACCACCCCGCCGCGAACCGTCAGCTTCTCTTGGTTGTCTTTCGCAAAATCCAGCAGCGCCTTCGCGGCCGTGATCACTTCCTCGCCGGGAAACACCACTGCGACGGATCCCGCAAACCATGCCTGCGTCTCTCCATTCAACTTGAGGCCTGAGACACCGCGTAGACCCAGGGTTCGCTTGACCATCAACACGTTCGCTTCAAGACCGTGCAGCCGCTTTCGCAACGTATCCGCCTCGGCAGCCTTGAGCGCGCCCATGGATGCGATGAAGAAATTCGGTCGCTCCTGCAACGCCTTCGAGAGCTCCCGCACCATCAATTCTTTGACGAGTCGGCCGGCTTTCGCCATCGTTACGTTAGCGTCTAGCGTTCAGCGGATAGCGGATAGGAGAACAGATTTTCCTATACGCTAAACGCTCTACGCTATACGCTATTTTCTTCTGTTGTTAGAAAGGGCTTCACGTCAATCGCGACACCCGGACTCATCGTGCTGGACACACCGGCTCGCCGGATCAACTGACCTTTGAGGGACGCCGGTCTTGCGCGTCCGATCGCCGTCAGGAGCGTGTGGAGATTCTCCGCCAATTGCGCCGCCTCAAAAGAGCGTTTTCCGACGACGACATGGAGGTTGGCGAGCTTATCCATTTTGAATTCGACCTTGCCCTGCTTGACGTCGGTGATCGCTTTCGCGAGGTCATCGGTGACCGTGCCCGCCTTGGGATTCGGCATCAACCCGCGAGGCCCCAGGATCTTGCCGAGCTTGGACACCTCCCGCATCAGATCAGGCGTGGCGATCGCCACGTCAAACTCCAGCCAGCCCTCTTGGATGCGGTCAATCAGATCCTTCAAGCCGACGTAATCGGCGCCGGCCTGTTTCGCGATCAATTCCTTCTCACCCTTGCAGAAGACCAGGACCCGCTTGGTCTGACCCGTCCCGTGCGGCAGAACCACAGTTCCTCGAATGAGCTGGTCCGTTTTCTTGGGATCGATGTTGAGCGAGACCGACAGCTCAACCGTCTCATCAAACTTCGCCGGCGGAAATCCTTTGACGACCGCCACCGCCTCATCGACTGAGTAGACCTTGGCGCGATCGACCAGCGCGACGGCCTGTTCGTATCGCTTGCTACCCATCGACGATATCGATGCCCATGCTGCGGGCAGTGCCTTCCACCATGGCCATCGCCGCGGAGAGGTCCGAGGTATTCAAGTCGGATAACTTCGTTTTCGCAATCTCATCCACCTTGGCCCGCGCGACTTGCCCGGCCTTTTCTCGCGGGGTGTTGCCTGAGGCCTTCGCAATGCCGCAGGCTTGTTTGAGTAGGACGGAGACCGGAGGGCTCTTCACCACAAAGGTGAAACTGCGATCTTCGTACACGGTCAGCACCACCGGCAACACGAGCCCTTCGCGCCCCTTGGTCTCTTCGTTAAACTTCTTGCAGAACTCCATGATGTTAACGCCATGCTGGCCGAGCGCGGGGCCTACCGGCGGCGCCGGATTGGCTTGGCCGGCCGGACAGTACAGCTTGATCAACGTCTTAATCTTTTTGGCCATCGTTGCGTTAGCGTCTAGCGTTCAGCGTATAGCGTTGAGGGAACCTCTCCGCTAAACGCTCCACGCTCTACGCTATTTTCAGAGGCGTTCCACTTGCCAGAATTCGAGCTCGACCGGTGTCTGCCGGCCGAAGATAGACACCATCACCTTGAGCCTACCCCGCTGAGGATTCACTTCTTCAATCACACCGTTGAAATTGGCAAAGGGTCCTTCGATCACGCGCACGCCTTCCCCCCGACTGAAGGTCACCCGAGGGGTCGGTTTGTCCTTCCGCGCCTCGGTTTGCTTGAGGATCTCATTGACCTCTTCGTCAGAGAGGGCCACCGGCTTGCGGCCTGCCCCGATGAACCCTGTCACCCCTTGGGCGGTGCGAACGAGGTGCCAGTTTTCATCCGTCATCTCCATTTGAACCAAGAGGTAGCCGGGAAAAAACTTGCGCTCAGAAATGCGTTTCTTGCCTCCTCGAACCTCGGAGACGCGTTCCGTCGGTACCAGGATTTGACCGACCACCCCTATCGTTCCGCCCTGTTGAATTTTCTGTTCGAGTGTCGTCTTGACTTTGTTCTCCTGCCCGGTCTGGGTATGGATCACATACCAGTGCATCGGCACGGGGGTCGGCTGAGCGACCGGCTGCGGTTGCGCCTGGGCGTCAGGACTTGCGGCTTCTAGTGCCATGATTATTTCAAGAAGAGTTTGGTCGTGTGCGACAAGACCACATCACACACGCTGATGTACGCCGCCAAGAGGACCACCCCGACAAGCACCACAAGCGACGATCCGAACACGTCTTCCCGAGTCGGCCATGAGACAAGCCGCATTTCCTCACGAACGCCCTGGAGGAAGGTTGCCACACGCTGAACCGCACCGGCCATTACAGAGGAGGGAGGGTTCCTTCCTTGAATAAGGAGAATCCAGGAGCGGCAGGAGTCGAGCCTGCAGTCCCGGTTTTGGAGACCGGTGGTTTGCCATTAACCGACGCTCCTTCAATGAGCACGTGACTTACGGAGTGCGGAGCGCGACGTAAGTCGCGGTGCGAATTGAACCCCGCACCAATTCGTCTCATCGGATCGACATATCGCCTACGAAGCGTCTTCACCGATCTACTCACAACACAAGTCATACGTTTCGTCTACCAGAATTGGTGCGGGGTGACATTCCTCCTGACCATTCACGTTCACTCTGTTCTGTAAATGGTGGCGCCATGTCACTTAGTTTCCTTATGAAGCGTATGCTTGCGGCACCACCGGCAATGTTTCCTTCGCTCGAGTCGTTCCGTGACATTCTTTTTGTTCTTGGAGGTATGATAATTCTGCCGTTGACACTCAGGACACGCGAGCGTGATCAAATCTTGAGCCATCAAATCCCAGAGGGCCGGAGAAGGCCGGAGAAGGCCGGAGAAGTGGAAGAAGGCCCACACGCCTTCTGCGCCCTCTTCGGTCCTCTTCGGCCCTCTTCGGCCTTCTTCATTT
>JACQRA010000144.1 GCA_016206725.1 Candidatus Omnitrophota bacterium | reverse complement strand
GTTTGGGCTCATCGTCCACGATGAGCATCCGCCGCATCAGGCCCCTCCCCATCAATAAAAATGGGCTGCCGACTCTCATGGAGCCGGCAGCCCGACCAACCGTTGCTGGTTTCGTAGCTTTGCGCCTCCGCCTCACGGCGGATTTGCCCGTCCCGCAACCTGTCTTATTCGCGGGACGCCCTGAGCCTTTCAGGGTTTATCTATCTTTTTAATATCGACACCTGTAAGTATACCCAACCCAAACCGCAAGTGTCAAGGTTGGGAGTCTTTTGTTGTGGGCTGATTTGAGGAGCTTTTCTCGGCCATGTCCATGGCCAAGATCCGTCGCTGCGTGCGGTATACCACGACCGCCGCCGCCACCACCGAGACCGCCAGGATGATCGGGAGGACAACCTCCCACGGCTGCTGGAAGCCCTGGGAAGAGATGATCAGCGTATTGATGATGAGCAAGGCGATCCGAAATTCCGTCGGGCCGATGCGGAAATACGCCAGTTGGAACTGGTTCGTCACGTTGAAGGCCAGGAAGGTGCTCACCATGACGCTCGCAAAACAGCCCATGATCAGCAGGACAGCAAGGCGCCACGCCTCCGGCACAAGCCACGCATACCCTCCCCCGAGGGCGCACAGGAACACGAAATCCAGCAGGTGGTCCATGTAGTAGCCCCAGCGCACGAGGCCGGTGCCGCGGTAACGACCCACCAACCCGTCGAAGTGATCCGTCAGATACTGGAAGACGATCACCGCCGAACTGGCCCACAGCCATCGGATGTCGCGCCGCGCCAGCCAACTGCAGAGCACAATCAATCCGCTCCAGAGAAACGTCAGAAGCGTGAGGTGGTGCGTCTCCAGCCACGGCGGAACCTTCGAGACGTACCGATCCAGCCAGCCTTGTTCCCAGCGCTCCAGCAGGTAGTGGCCGAATTTGGCATTGCCGGCAAACGGCTGCTCACCCATTAGGATTCCTCTGTGGACAGATGGTGCCCTGGGCGCGTGAAGGTCGTTGACAGCGTGCCGGCCGGCAGTTCGATCACGGTGTCGGAGTCCCGGCAGCTTGAGAAGCGCCAAGGTGGAAGCGCCTGCACGACCTTCGTCACCATTCCTGCGCTGACAAACACCACGTCAATGGGAAACCGCATGAACCAGGTATGGATGGAGCGACAGTGTGGGATGACCAGAGCCTCGCCGTCTGGAAGCAAGGCGCGACCAAGGAGCCCCACCACTCGCTCAACCAATCCACTGGCGACGCGCGCGCGCGTCGCCAGCACCGCCCCGTTAGTCAGGTTATGAAGCGAGGTCATGGATGTGGGGTCATCGCAATCACGGTGATCTGGCCCTTTTGAGGGCCGTAGCACCAGAATACCCGATAGGCGGAAGGTGTGTGCTGCTGCACGTAGGCCTCAAACACTTTCTCGCGCGGCTGGTAAGGATGTTGGAGCGAATGGAAGACGTGGGTTTGAAGGGAGGGATGTCGAGGATTGGTTTGAAGGAAACCCAGCGTCTTCTTGATCTGCTTGACGAGACCGGCATGTCGAGGTGAGCGTTCGAGTCGTTCCAGTTCGTCCCCGGCGTCTCGGGCGAAGACGAGCTCGAACATCATTCGTTACCACGGACGTATTTCGAGTAGTCCTCCTTGGCCTTGACGAGGCGGCCTCGCCTGGCATCGTCCAACCCTTTTCGTACCAGGTCGGTGGCCCGACGGTTGTTGAACAGCCAGGCCTCGTGAGCCGGGATGAGGATCAGGGGATCCAGCATGATCTGTCCGTGGGCGTTGCGATAGACGCGAAAACTCGCAATCGGACCGGAAAGACTCTTGCCCAACGCCACCCGGTGCTTGGCATCCACGCGAGCCTCCGTCACTTCCTGGAACTCGGTGTCCTTCAACAACTCCTGTTTGGTCATCGTCACCCTCCTGGTCACTCACAAGGATACCCGAAGGTGGGATAAATGACAAGTGGGAACTTAGTGAATTCCCACAAATGGTTATTCGATCAGGAGGGTGGAGAAGCGCTTGGCTTCGCGGAGCTTCCCTGCCCCACGCGCGGCATCAATGAGCGCGCGCGCATCGTCTTGATCCGTCTCAGAGGAAAAGAGGTCAAGGCTGGCACGCAGCCAGCGATACGCCTCGGCATGCTGCTGGTGCGCGAGATACAGCAAGCCGATGGTTCTGCCGAGGCCCACACGCGCAGCCTTGTCGGATCGCTCCCACGCCAACTGGTACGCACTCAGCGCCTCATCGAGCGCTCCCAGTTTGTGCAACGCCCGCGCCTTCAGCTCATAGCCCGTTGAGGATTCGGGATAGCTTTCGATGATCGCCTCGGCGTGAGGCAGCATCTTGTCGTAGGCGCCGTCCTGCTCGTAGGCGATAGCGGCCAGATGATTGGTGATCTCGCAGCCTGGATCAACGGTTAATAGCTTCGCGAGATAGCGAAACGCCAGCTCGTCCGCAACGTGCTTCTTCAATTCCTCAACGCTCTTCTCCGCCAGGGCAAATGGATTGACACCGTGCAAGGCATGGGCCTCGGCCACCTGCGGATGGTGCCGGCGGTTGACATACAGCGCCTCCTCATCGTCAAAAAACACGAGGACATAGTCCGGATAGGATGCGATCAGCTCGGGAAACCGCTTTCGCGCAATCGGCACGCTGATGAAGGAGGGATCATGCGTCGCCAGAAACGTCTTCAAGAGATCCGCGTCCTCGAAGGCGCGCGTCACCCAATAATAGTAGCGATCCGGGAGTCCCGGAGACTCCATATCCATGAAGATCTGATATCGCGGCCAGAGAGTCCACCGCAGATACCCTCCGGTATTCGGATGGTGCATCAAGCGTCCGCCGGCGTCCACCGTCTTCAAAAAGGCCACGACACCAACCGGCAGTTGTTGACGGGACACCGGGTAGGCTGACCGAGGCACGAACGTCTCATTCAGACAAGCCATCGGAATCAGGGCCAGCGCACCGATGAGCACGAGTGACAACGGACGAGGCGGTGACGGGGATGGCGCCAACTCCCCACTGAACGCGAAGGCTCGGAGCAACGGCAATGTGAGGATCATCAACTCATGCTGGAACCTCCAGCCGCTGGGCAGCAACCCCACCCCACCCCCCCACAGCAGCAGGTGGCTCAGTCGAATCCGGCGCCTTGTGAGGAGTACCGCAACCGCCGTCACGCTGAGGAAAAACCAGACGTTCAGGATCGTCTGATGATCGGGGATCAAATCTCGGAACTGGAGCGAAGAGAGCAGTTCCCAGCTCACGGGTTTGAGCTCCCTGACGTAGTCAAGCATCAAGTCGCTCGACGGGATGCGCGTCAACAGGCGGAGAAGATCGTGGGGAGTGGCGAGCATGGCCAAGACGGACAATCCCAACGAGAGACCCAGGAGCCGATCCTTTCGACGACCCCGATTAACTACCCACTCAGCCCCATAGGCGATACTGATCAGTCCAAGCAATGGGAAAGCCATGCTGTGCATGTTGCACCACACGACGGCCAATAGCGGCAAGAGTAGACGGCTTCGCCGGCCATGTTCCAGGATCAAGAGAAACGCGGCCAGCATCACGTACGAAACCATGTGGGGCCGGACAAAGACGCCGCGCGACACCAGAACCAGACAACAGCAGACCCACAAGAACATCGCCCACATGGCTCGACGCGGTGTCGAAGCATCCTGGAACACGAAGCGCCACAGCAGTCCCGTGAGGGCGATGAACACGACCGTCCGCCACGCGATCAGACCCTCATAGCCCCACACGCTGTGCAGGGCGTAGACCACCACCTGAAACAACCAGGCGTAATCAATCAGCGGAAGCGGCGGATCAATGAAGGAAAAGTAGGTGGACTGAGGGATCGTGCGATGCTCGAGGATATAGCGGCCGTAATCGAGATGAAACCAGACGTCGGTGTCCCACGCGATGACGGGCCATCGCAGTAAATACCACACCGCCTGCAGGAGGATGACCCCGCACAGAAATTTCAGGAAGAGAATGAAAAGCCGTGAGATCGTGAACAACCTATTCGGGAACAACATATTGGGGTCAGAACACATATTGGGGTCAAGTCTTGACATTTGACATTTCGACTTCCAAACGGCTCACGAGACGTCGAAGTTCTTCATTCTCCAGACATTCTTGCTCCAGCCGCCGGCACGTCTGAGATATCCCCGAATAGCTCACGGCGCAACCAACCCTCTCAGCAATCTGCTTGAGCGTGAGAGGCGTATATCGCTTGAGAGCCCAGACTCGAAGCCGTTTGTTCAGCCTGGGGTCTTGGCGGTACCGCTCAAGGCACGCCTCAATGGCTGCTGGATCCGGAGACTTCCGGCTCTTCCTCAACTGAGGAATCTCCTGATCTTCTCTGCCCTCCAGGTATTGACTGCGAATCTTCTCGAAGAATGCTTCGCTGCCCAGAATCAAACCGTCCCGCAACTCGGCTTCCGGTCTCCATTGATCTTTCAAGCCGTTCATTGTGAACCGATGGAACACCCTCCGCGCGGCGCCTGCCTGACGATGAAAATGTCCCAAGAGCCAAGCGGTCTCAAGAAATGCCAGCGGCTTTCCCCCTGAGAGATAATGCGGGAAACTCGAATACTTGTGATCCTCGGGACGCCTCACGAGCTTCGCGACCACGGGATTCAAATGGATATATCGGGACACTTCAAGCGAATAGGCGTCTTGGTCAATCAAGATCGCTTTGTAGCGCCCCTGAAACAGTGGCCCAACCCTGTCCTTCCGCGTATTGAACCCCTGCGTGTAGACACCGTCCAGATGCCGCATCGCACGCGACAGGTTGCCTGCCGGCGTCTCCACCATCAGGTGATAATGATTCGGCATCAGACAGTAGGCGTGAAACACCACTTGAAACCGTTTGTGGATCTCCAGGCACAACGCAAGGAAGGCGCGGTAATCTTTCTCACTCGAGAAAATCTCCCGGCGTTCCAACCCGCGGTTCATCACGTGATAGAACGCGCCGGCGTATTCAACTCTTAGAGGACGCGCCATCGCAATGCCGAAGCCTATCAGAGAAGAGGCAAGATGTCAAATGTCAAGACTAGACCCCAGGTGGGACGCTTCCAGCTGTTAGCTGGTCTTATCGAACATGGCTTTGTCGACGGCGATGCCGAAGGTGCGCATCTGTTCGAGAAACGTCGGCAGCACACCCGTCGGTTGAAAGGCGCCCTGCACCTCCTCGTCGGCCCCCACCCCGCTCTGGCGAAAGACGAAGAGGTCCTGGAAGCGAACGTCCGCGCGATCGTCCATGCCGCTCAGCTCCGTGATGTGGGTGACTTTGCGCGAGCCATCGGAGAGCCGCGCCGTGTGCACGATCAGGTGAATGGCCGAGGCGATCTGCTCGCGGATCGCCCGCGCCGGCAGATCCACGTTGCTCATCAACACCAGCGAGTCGAGCCGCGTGATGACATCCTGCGGCGAGTTGGCGTGCAGGGTGGTCAGCGACCCGTCGTGCCCCGTATTCATCGCCTGGAGCATGTCCAGCGTCTCATCCCCGCGGCACTCGCCGATGACGATGCGGTCGGGCCGCATCCGCAGCGCGTTGTGGAAGAGCTGCCGGATGGAGATGGACCCGCGTCCTTCAACGTTGGGGGGGCGGGCCTCGAGCGCCACCCAGTGCTCCTGGTGCAGCCGTAACTCGGCAGCGTCTTCGATGGTCACGATCCGCTCGCCGCTCGGGATGAACGACGAGAGGACGTTGAGAAACGTCGTCTTGCCCGAGCCGGTGCCACCCGAGACGATGATATTCTTGCGGCCACGCACGCACATCCCCAAAAAGTCCGCCATCCGACGATCGAGGGTGCCAAACCGAATCAAATCGTCGATGGTGTAGCGTTCGCGGCTGAATTTCCGAATGGAGAGGATCGGCCCTTTCAGAGACAGCGGGGCGATGATCGCATTGACGCGCGAGCCGTCGGGCAGCCGCGCATCCACCATCGGCGTGGACTCATCAATGCGTCGGCCCAGCGGCGCGATGATGCGCTCGATGACGGTGAGCAGTTGCTCGTTTGACGTGAAGCGTTTCTCCGTCAGGGAGAGCTTGCCGTGCTTCTCGACGTAGATCATGTCTTTGCCGTTGACCAGCACATCCGACACCTCGCCGTCGGCCAACAGGTCTTCCAACGGCCCGAAGCCGAGGGTTTCATCCACGATCTCCTTCACCAGTTGTTGACGGGACTCCGCCTCGGCGATCATCCCGCCTTCTCGCAGGATCAAATCCAGCGCCACCTTCTCGGCCCGCTCGCGCAACTGCCGCAGCGCGTTCGGATCGTGAAAGGTCTTCAGATCCAATCGTTTCAAATCGAAGTGCTCGATCAAGCCGGTGTGGACTTTCCGCTTCAAGACGGCCAGCGGGCTGTCCACCGCGAGGCCTGAGGAGGAATCGTTCGACGGGCCGATCGCCGAATGGACCGCCTGCCTCGTCGGCAACGTCACGGTCGAGCGGTCAATGACACATTGCTCGACGAAGAGCCGCGGGGTTTCGATGAGGGTTCTTGCCAACCGTCTGAGCAGGTCTTTCACGCGGCTGCTCTCAGGCGAGAGGACGACCGGCATGCCCTGGTTGACCGAAAAGCCCACCACCCGCCCATCCGAGGGAATTTCCGCGACGACCGGAACCGGCACGTGGGCCTTCACGTCGCGCGAGCGCAGATTGCCGTGACTCTCCGCCCGGTTGATGACCACCCGCACCATCCGCAGGGGAAATTGCATGCGATCCAACAGCTCGATCACGTAGTTCGCCTGGCGGATCGAGACGACATCGGGGGTGGTAACGAGGAGAATCAGGTTGGAGCGTTCAAACGCAGCGACCACCGTCTCCGTCAGGATGGAGCCGGCATCAATCACCACAAAGGCGAAGGCTCCTCGGCGCGCCTCAATCAGCGCCGGCAGGGCCTGCCGACTCACCTCCTCGGCCAGGCAATGCACGTCGGTCTTCCCCAGCAGCGTGGGAGCGGTTTGTGAGATCGAGAGATCGATGAGCGCGGTGGAGCTGTTCAAATGGACGCGAAAGGTGGTGGCCAGGTTCGTCGCGATGACGCTGGTCCCCACCCCGCCCTTCGGGCCGAAGACGCTGATGATACGAGCCGTCTTCCCTGGCGGTTCAGACGTAGCCTTTTTCTCAGTCGTTTCAGGCATGGGAGGTGAGCGACGTTACGCTCTCTTATGTGACCTTTATTGGAAGTATACCACATCCCGAATGCGGAATTCGGAGTGCGGAATGGGGAATGAATTAGGGTTTGAAGACGATGGGGAGTTCGAGCCAGAGGTCTTCTTGGGGGATGTCGGCGGGAAACTCCGGGTAGGGGGATCGCGCCTCGGCCGCCCGAATGGCCGCGGCATCGAAGGCATCCACACCGGAGGACTCCGAGACGAGCGCACGTCCCAGCGTTCCGTCTCGAAAGAGGTGGACCTTGAGCTTCAATTGCGTGCTGGCCGTCGTGCGCTCCAACTCAGGATACTCAATGGCCTTCGCGATGCGCTCCTGAATCATCGCCGCGTAGCGCAACACCGGATCGGACACCGACGGGCGCACCGCCACCTGGGCGACGTCCATCGCTTCCTCCAGGTGCTCGCTGCGCTGCGCCGGCTCTTCCGCGACCTGAGGGAGCCCAGCCGCTTCTTCTCCGACGACTTGGGGCGTCACCACGATGACGATCTCCCGCCGCTCGTATTTCATCTCCGGCGAACGGAACAGTCGGCCGAGGACCGGCAGGCTGCCAAAGGCCGGCACCTGATCCACGTTCTCGGTATCGTCAAACCGCAGCAGGCCGGCGATCACGATGGATTCGCCGGAGAGGGTCGTCACTTCCGTGTTGGCCTTGCGCACTTTAAAGCCCGGCACCGTCGCCGTCTGGGAGCCGACCGGCACGCTCAACGCCACCGAGCTATCAATATCGGACAGCTCCGCCGTCACCACGGTGGTGATCTGGGTCGGCTCCTCCTCACGCTTCTTGACATGCGGGGTCATCTTCAACAACACCCCCGTCTCGCGAAACTCGATGCTCGCGCTCACCGTCGAGGTGTCCGTCCCAAACGACGTCGCCGTGATGATCGGCACCTCCACCCCCACGAAGGAAGAGGCTTCCTTCCCGCTGGTCGTCACCAACTTCGGCTCGGCGAGCGTCCGCGCGCGGTTGCGCGTCACCAGCGCATTGAGCGTGGCACTGAGACTGGCCCGCGTCAGGGAGGTGCCGAAGCGCGTGATGGCTTTGTCGAAGGTTTGATCCGTCGCTTCCGGCTCGGTCAACTTGGCGGATTCCGACCACTTGACGCCGAGCTTTTCCAGGTCCTTGGAGCTGATCTCGATGATTTGGACGTCCAACCGCACGAGATCAGTCGGCAAGATCTGATCCGCCGCCGCGGAAGACAGCCTGACGAGATTCGTCACACCCTCGAAGGCCGAGAGCATTTGCTCAAGCCGATCGAGCTCATCTTGCCGGTCCACCTCGCCGACGAGAAACAGTTTGGTGCTCTCTTGCCTCACCGTCACCTTCGTGAGATTCAGCGCGCCAATCAAATTCCGCAACTGCTGAGCCACCAGCTCCGGCGCCTCGCTGGCCCGCTCCAAGACTTCGAGGTTGACCGTCGTTTGACCCCGCTCATCCCAGACCAGGAGATTCGTCGTGCCGGGGGCCTTGGCTTGAATCAACACATCGGCGGGAGAGAGCACGGTGACATCGGCGATGGCTGGATCGCCTACCGCGATGCGTTGCACCCCTTTCACGCTGAAGGGATGAATGGCTCCGCGCTCCAACCGGATCGCCGAGGGCGCTTGAGCGGGCGGCTTCGAGGGAGCTCCCATCGGGACAGCGGCAGTTTTCTTCTCCGCCTCTGCGGCACACACCACAGAGGACACCGCAACACACAGCACAAGATAGGGGACACAAACACATTTGGAAATGTGTTTGTGTCCCCGATTTTCGCGTCCCCGATTTTCCGTCATCGTCTCAGCGTGAGCTCTCCGTCACTTCCACCACACCTTTCTCGAGTCCTTTGTACACCTCAACCTGACGCGGCGGCGGAGGTCCCTGGGCGGAGATGCCCAGTTGTTGTTCCAGCAACGTGCCGATGTTGGCGGGGACGACGGAGACTCGCGTGCCGGTCTCTGATCGAGGGCGCAGGCTCAATTGAATGCCGCCCTGCTCGCGCGCAAACAGCAAAAACGAGGTCTCTTGAGGATCGAGCGCCATCGTCACGGTGAATTGCCCGGAGACCGCTCCCGCCCCGGCCTCCGAGGCGCCCTCTCCGCCGGCCGCTGGGGCTTGCCCTCCTCCGACGAGTGTTTCCCCGCCGACGGCCAACACGGGCACGTCCTGAAACAACGTCAGCGTCACCGGCTGCATGCCCTCGCCCGGGCCCGGCAGTTGCAACGTCCATAACACATCCACCAGATCGCCCGGCCGGACAAACTTCCCCACCCCGGTGAGCGTATCCACCGCAATGGTCACCGCCCGCTTGCCCTTCGGCGTCACCGTCGAGAGACGCGAGCCCAACGGGGCTTCATCAGGACGCCGGAGTTTATTGCGCAAAATCTGCTCGCCTTCCGCGATGGGGGCTTGCGTGACCAGGCCGATGATTTCCTCCGGGGCGCGCGCCGCATACGGCTGGACAAATTTTTCAGGAATCACCGCCGGAGCGAAGTGAGACGCCTCCAGTGTCACCTCAGGAGCCAAATCCCTCGCCGCCACCACCACCTCCACAGGCGCCCGGAAGTCGGCCAACAACCGCTGACGCTCCGCCTCCAACGCCCGCCGCTGCTTCGTCAAAAAGTTCCAGTTGAGGACGGCGGCGGTCAGTCCCGTCACGACGGCGATGATGAACGGCAGCGTGCGTCGAAGTTGATCCGGAGCAGGGGCCATGGTGTCAGAGACCGAAGGGGTCTGACACCGACACGGGATGTGGCGTCATTGTTGCACCGTTGACAGTCGTTCCGGAAACGTCTGCAGCTTCGAGGCCGCGTCGCGACGCAACGCATCGAGTGCGGCTTGCATCTTCTGGAGCGTCAGCAGACCCTTGATGGCGTCGCGCACCTCAAGCTCCGCTTTTTGGCGCGAGGCGCGCCGTTCTTCCACGATCACGACGTAGAAGTTCCCGTCAGGGCCTTTGACCGGCTGGCTGATCTGATTCAGCTCCAAGGAAAACGCCACCGGCTCCAGTTGCGGAAAGAAGACGTTCGCATCCATCGGCTCGCCAAGCAGGCGCATCCGCTCGGCATCGATCGCCCGCAGGAACCACCCGACATCCCCGCCCTGTTCTTTGCCCGCGCCGAGGGAGTGCTCGCGCGCCAACTGCGCAAACACCGCGCCCTGCACCGCTTGAGTCCGGAGGGTCTCGGCCTCAGCCAAGCTCTCCGTCACCAGTTGACGCACCTTGATGCGCTCCGCCTCGACGAAGCCCGCTTTGTTCTGCTCGTAAAACTGATGCGCTTCCTCATCGCTCGGGATGGCGCGCTCCTGCTGCCACCGATCCCATTCCTGCGCGAAAAATCCCCGCTGGAGATACGCCAACCGCCGTTGCACATCTGTCCGGCGATCGAGTCCTCGGGCCTTGGCGTCTTGCGCTTTCAGCTCCGCGTCGATGAGGTTGTTCATCACGTCCGCAAGGTCCAGCGCATTGGGGTCATCGGTGGCGGGAAGCGGCTGCCAGGTCTGTTGAGCGGCGGCCACGAAACGCTTCACCTCTTGGACGGCTAGCTCCACGTCGGTCGTCGAGAGCGCCACGTGGTCAATCATGGCGATGCGTTCTTGTTCGGGGACGAGGAGCGAGGGGGTCGTGGGATGGTCCGCCGTCGTGGCGGGTTCCGAAGGCTTGTTGAACCCCTCGCACCCGCTCGTCAGCACCACGATGGCGAGCAACCACACCGATGGAGCAATCATCAACGGCGCGCTAACTCGCGCACGACGAGCCTTTGTTCAGGCCGCAGTGGATGTCCAGCAGCAATCGCACGATATGAGAGAGGAACAGCCACAGGAAAAAGTAAATCGCGCCAGCCACACAATTCAGCAGGCCGACCGCCCGCGCGGGCACGTCCACCCCGCCGATCGGAACCGCCTGCCCGCCGCCGATCAAGAGGACCAATCCGACGACCACCTGCAAAATCAAACTGACCCACGCCAGCACCTTGAAGACCGTGGCACTCTTCTTCAAAAACCCATAGCCTTGCGATGCCATGTATCCTCCTGTGGTTGTGTGCCCTATACAATGCCTTATTTCTCCCGTCCCTGTCAATAAAAAACACAGCCCCAACCGGATTCGAACCGGTGTTTCTTGGCTGAGAACCAAGCGTCCTAGGCCAGGCTAGACGATGGGGCCTTGGGGACACAAACAAATTGGCCAATTTGTTTGTGTCCCCGATTTATCCCCATTTATCGGTTTGTGTCCCCTAACTTACATAATTTCAGGAGGGTTTCAACACGGAGAAGTCTTTGGGAAACTTCGCGCGGCTGACGGCGGTCTCGTAGGAGATGAGCCCGGCCTCGCAGAGCCGCTTGAG
>JACQRA010000143.1 GCA_016206725.1 Candidatus Omnitrophota bacterium | reverse complement strand
GTGTCGGTGGCAGCCCTGGCGCTGTACGACATGGTCAAGGCGGTGGATCCGTCAGCCACGATCTGTGAGATGCATCTCTGTCGCAAGACAGGCGGTCGGCAACCATACCGGAGGAGAACCTTATGCGTGCAGCCGTCGTGACCATTAGCGATCGATCGTTCCGAGGGGAACGACCGGA
Source organism: Candidatus Omnitrophota bacterium (assembly GCA_016206725.1). Lineage (GTDB taxonomy): Bacteria > Omnitrophota > Gorgyraeia > Aquiviventales > Aquiviventaceae > CAZUWM01. The sequence continues at coordinate 7,392 of JACQRA010000143.1, read as the reverse complement.
TATGAGCGGTCCGATCTTGCAAGAGCTGCTCCAGGGGATCGACGCCGAGGTTATCGAGACAGCGCTGGTCCCTGATGACGCGATGCTCATTGCGCGGAGTCTGGTTCGGCTGGCCGATGCGAAATGCTGCGAGGTGATTCTGACCACAGGCGGCACCGGTCTCTCGCCACGGGATGTCACGCCGGAGGCGACGCGACAGGTGATCGAGAAGGAATTGTTGGGTGTGGAGTTGGCGTTGCACCAGGAGAGTCTGCGCCACACACCCTTGGCGATGCTCTCGCGAGCGGTGGCCGGGGTTCGGGGCCGGAGCCTCATCATCAATTTTCCGGGAAGTCCCAAGGCGGTAAAGGAATGTTTTGCGATCGTGCAGCCGATCTTGGGGCACGCCGTGAAACTGCTCCGGAATGAAAATCCCTATGCGTTTCACGAAACATCGGGGACACAAACACGTTAATTCAGGGACACAAACCAATTTTTTAGAACTTGTTTTGTGTCCCTTCGTTAGGAGCGGCGCATGATCCACGTGCTGGTCTGTCTCATCGCGATGGTGTATGCCGCGGTCGGACATGGCGGGGCGTCAGGATACCTTGCGCTGCTGGCGGCCTTCACGACGGCCTCACCGATAGAGATGTCAACAAGCGCGCTGATCCTGAATCTGTTCGTGGCTGGATGCGCCTGGAGGAGCTTTTGGCAAGCCGGGCATGGTTCGATCCAACTCATCCGGCCATTTCTCCTCGGCTCTGTCCCCTTCGCGCTCCTCGGTGGCTGGCTGCGGGTCTCTTCCCCATTGTATGAGGGGCTCCTTGCGGTGGTGTTGGCCTTCGCCGCAGGACGCCTGGCGTTGTTGACGCGGCCATCCTCTTCGCCTATCGTGACGCATCAACCTCATCGCGGGTTGGCACGACTCGTTGGCGGCGCGATCGGCCTGATGTCAGGCATCGTCGGCGTCGGAGGGGGAATTGTCCTCAGCCCGTTGATGATCTTGTGTCGGTGGGCCGACGCGAAACACACGGCGTCGGCCTCGGCCTGCTTCATCGTGGCGAACTCCCTCGCCGGTCTCCTCGGACGAAGTCTGGCCGGCCAGCTCGACGTCGGCTCGTCGCTTGCGTTCATCGGCCCGGCGCTGGTCGGTGGTGTCGTGGGCTCGCGACTCGGCGCCGGCGTGTTGCCCAGGCCTGCGTTGTGCCGGACGCTGGCAGCGGTCTTGATGATGGCGGCTCTCAAAGGCGTCTTCCATGGTTGAGCTGATGGCGATTGTGCGGCGCGATCGCGCCATCGCCACGAAAGCAGAGTTGGCGCGCATCGGTTGTGCCGGCTACTCGTGGTTTCCAGTCTTGGGTCGAGGACGTCAACGAGGGCTCCAGGGTGATCAGGCGCTCCCAGGGTTTTCGTTTCTTCCCAAGGCGTTGTTCATCGTGATCGTGGAGAAGGCGCAAACGGATGAGACCATCGAGGCGATCATCCGGGCTAACCAGACGGGTGAGTTCGGTGATGGGAAGCTGTTCGTCCTGGAGACGCGCGAGGCCTATCGCGTGTCCACGGGGGAGGCCGGCAGCCCATCGGCTGCCCCGACCGTCGTCGGGGCTCGGTCGGTGGCAACCTGTGAGGTGAAGGAATCATGAAGATGGTGAAAGCCTTTATCCGTCCGGAGAAGGAAACCGACGTGGTCAAGGCGTTGGAGCAGGCCGGTCTATCCGCCATGACCAAGTGGGATGTGCTGGGCCGCGGGAGGCAGCGGGGCATCCAGGTTGGCGCGCAAGTGTATGACGAGCTCTCGAAGCTGTGCGTCATGACGGTTGTTGATGATGCCAAGGCGCCCCAGGCGGTTGAAGCGATCATGGTGAGCGCCCGCACCGGCCATCCGGGCGATGGCCGCATCTTTGTCAGCGACGTCAAACAAGCCTACACGATCCGAACCGGCAAATGCGACTGAAGGAGTTTGCGAAGAGCGGACATCCGCTGACGTTGCTGTCAGCGTTTCTGTACTTCGACATCAGCTTCATGGTGTGGGTGCTCATCGGGGTGCTGGGCGTCCACATCGCCGGCGACTTTGGGCTGACCGCAAGCCAGAAAGCGTTGTTGGTGGCCATCCCGATCCTCGGAGGCTCGTTGGTTCGGATTCCGCTGGGCATCTTGGTCGATCGCATCGGCCCGAAACGTACCGGCATCCTGGGTCAGTGTGTCGTCATGATTCCGTTACTCTGGGCCTGGCTGGGAGGTCGGAGTCTGTCTGAGCTGATGGCGCTGGGGTTGTTGCTGGGGGTGGCGGGTGGGAGCTTCGCCGTGGCGCTGCCGCTGGCCAGCCGCTGGTATCCGTCGGAGCACCAAGGCCTGGCGATGGGCATCGCTGGCGCCGGCAACAGCGGCACGGTGCTGGCGGCGCTATTCGCCCCCCGCCTGGCGGAAGTCGTCGGCTGGCACGGTGTCTTCGGGCTGGCGCTGCTGCCCGTCGTCGCCACCCTCGCGTTCTACATCGCCTGCGCCAAGGAAAGCCCGTCGCAACCCTCGCCCAAGCCATTGTCCGCGTATCTCGGAATCTGTCGAGAGCGCGACATGTTATGGTTCTGTCTGTTTTACAGCTTCACCTTCGGCGGATTCGTGGGCCTGGCGAGTTTTTTGGTGATCTTCTTCCATGACCAGTACGGTCTCTCGAAAGTGATGGCGGGCAACTTCACGGCGCTATGCGTCTTTGCCGGCAGCTTCCTGCGTCCCATCGGCGGGTATCTGGCGGATCGCTTCGGGGGGACCCGCATGCTCAGCGCGCTATTCGCGGCGGCGTCCGTCGGCCTCATGGCGGTCGGGCTGCTGCCGCCGCTGTGGGCGGTGACGGCGCTGCTGTTCGTCGTCATGGCCATCCTGGGCATGGGCAACGGCTCGGTGTTTCAACTGGTGCCGCAGCGATTCCGCGAGGAGATCGGCGTCGCCACCGGCGTCGTGGGGGCGGCGGGGGGATTGGGGGGATTTCTGCTGCCGTCGTTCCTCGGTATCTTGAAAGACGCGGCCGGATCGTACGGCGTCGGGTTTCTGTGCTTCGGCATCACCGGGCTGGCCTGCCTCGGGTTGCTGCGGATCGTGGAGCGCGGATGGCACATCTCATGGCTGGCGCCGGCCATGCAACCGGTGGAGCTCTACGTCGAGCGCTGAAATTCTGATGAGTTCCGAACGCTCCTTCGACTCAGCCCTGAGCCTCGCTCACCTCGGTGCGAGGCAGGACAGGGTCGTGATGCAGGTGGTCCAAGAGACCGGGGAGATTGTCGAGACTCCGCTGACCGAGGCTGACCTCGCGCTCACCTGGAACAAATCGGTGTGTCCGTACTGCGGGGTCGGCTGTGGCGTGTTGGTTGGCAGCAAGGCCGGCCGCGTGCTGAAAGTCCGCGGCGATCCGAATCATCCGGCGAATTACGGGTTACTCTGTGGCAAGGGCGCCACCCTGCCACAGATGGTTCACACGCCGGACCGTCTGACCTATCCGATGATGCGCGTAAGCCGCAACGCCGACGTTCAGCGGGCGTCATGGGATAGCGCCCTTGAGCGGATCGCCACACACTGGCGGCGTCTCATCGAGACCCATGGACCGGACAGCGTGGCCTTCTACCTCTCCGGCCAGTTGCTCACCGAGGATTACTACGTCGTCAACAAACTCGCCAAGGGGTTTCTGGGCACGAACAACGTGGACTCCAACTCCCGGCTGTGCATGGCCTCCGCGGTCTCCGGCTACGTGACCTCCCTCGGCGCGGACGCCCCGCCGGGCTGCTATGCAGACATCGAACTGGCGGATTGTTTCTTTCTCATCGGCACGAACACGGCCGCCTGTCATCCCGTCACCTTCGAGCGCATCCGCCGGCGGAAACTCCGTGCGCCTTCGCGCGTCAAGGTCATCGTGGCGGATCCTAGAGCGACGCGCACCGCTGACATCGCCGATGTGTATCTGCCGCTGCGTCCGGGAACCGATGTGGCCCTGCTCAACGCGATGCTGCATGTCATCGTGCGCGAAGGACTCCTCGATCAACGGTTCATTGATCAGCACACGAATGGCTGGCCGCAGATGCAGGCAGTGATCGAGCGCCACACCCCTGAGCAGATCGCCCCGATGTGCGGCCTTGAGCCATCGGCGATCCGCGAGGCAGCCCATCTGTTCGGCGTCACCAAGGCGGCCATGAGTTTCTGGAGCATGGGGATGAATCAATCCTCGCATGGTACCGCCAAAAACAACTCGCTGATCAACCTCCATCTGGCCACCGGCCAGATCGGCCGGCCCGGGGCCGGACCGTTCTCGCTCACCGGCCAGCCGAATGCGATGGGTGGTCGTGAAACCGGGGGGCTAGCCCATCTGTTGCCCGGCCATCGCGTCGTGGCCGATGAAGGCCATCGGCGGGCGATAGAGAGCCTGTGGGGCATTCCGCACGGTCGCATCGCGTCGAAACCCGGCCTGACCGCCGTGGAGTTGTTCCAGGCCTTGGCCGACGGGCGGGTGAAAAGCGTGTGGATTCTGTGTACCAACCCCATGGTTTCTCTGCCGCACCTGTCGGTCGCGCGCCGGGGGCTGGAGAGAGCGGAGTTAGTCATCGTGAACGACATCTATCATCCCACCGAGACGACACAGGTTGCTGACGTCATCCTGCCGGCCGCCCAATGGTCAGAACGCGATGGAACCCTGACCAATTCAGAGCGGTGCATCTCCTACGTCGAGCAGGCGATTGCACCACCCGGAGACGCCTTGCCGGATTGGCGGATCATCTGCCGGTTCGCTCAGGCGATGGGATTTTGCGAGGCGTTTTCGTTTCGGAGTGTTGAGGAGATTTACGAAGAGTACACGTCATGCACCAGCGGGCGCGATCTGGATATCACGGGCGTGACGTACGCCCGACTCAAACGCGCGCCGATTCAATGGCCGTGCCCCACGGCGCACCACCGTTCGACGATGCGCCGCTACATCGATGGGGCGTTCGCGCATCCGGATGGCCGGGCGCGCTTCCTCGCTCATGAGTATCAACCGCCGGCCGAGCCGCCGGATGAGGCGTTTCCGTTGATCTTGACGACGGGGCGCGTCCGCGATCAGTGGCATACGATGACACGCACCGGAAAAATCCCGGTCCTGATGCGACGGGAGCCTGAGCCGTTCATCGAGCTGCATCCGGACGACGCGGCTCAGTCTGGGGTGATCGAGGACGAGATCGTGCGCATCTGCTCCCGCCGGGGGAGCGCCGAGGCCAAAGCGCGGCTCACGACGGCGATCGCCCCCGGCACGTGCTTCATGCCGTTTCATTGGGGCGGCCTCTGGGGCCAGGCGGTGGTCAACCGCGCGACGATCGAAGCCTTCGATCCGATCTCGAAGCAGCCGGAGTTGAAGTTCTGCGCCGTTCGCCTTGAGAAACAATGATTGATCAATTTGGACGACGGATTACGTATCTGCGGATTTCGGTGATTGATAAGTGCAACCTGCGGTGTCTGTATTGTATGCCGCACGGGTGGGTCAACCGCAGCCGGATGGTGGACTTGCTCACCAACGACGAGCTGGTGGAACTGGCGGGCATCTTCGCTGAGCTTGGCATCGAGAAGATCCGCCTGACCGGTGGGGAGCCGCTGTTGCGACCTGGCCTGGTCGAGTTGGTGAGCAGACTCTCGAAGATTCCCGGCATCCGGCAAGTGGCGATGTCCACCAACGGGGTGCTGCTCAAGCGTCACGCCCGCGCGCTGAAAGACGCCGGCCTGTCGCGCGTCAACGTCAGCCTCGACACCCTCTCATCGGAGAAATTTTCGCTCATCACCGGCATGGACTACTGGCAGGAGGTCGTTGACGGCATCCTGGAGGCGAAAGCCGCCGGCCTTGAGCCTGTGAAGCTCAACACCGTCCTCATGAAAGGCGTCAACGATGACGAAATCCTCTCGCTGGTGGACTTCGCCATCGCGCAGGAGCTTTCGCTGCGCTTCATTGAATGGATGCCGACCAACCCCTGGGTGGATGTGGAACGGGAAGGGAAGTTTCTCAGTAACGAGGTAGGCAAAGCCTGCGTTGAAGAGCGTTATTGCCTCCAGCCCGATGAGGCTGACCCACATTCACCGGCCCGTAGCTTCCGAATCGAAGGAACCCAGACACGCGTCGGGTTCATTAACCCGCTCTCCAACCTCTTCTGCGCGAGGTGCAACCGCGTGCGCCTGAAAGTGACCGGCCGCATCAAGACCTGCCTCCATGGGCGCGAGGAGCTTGATCTGAAGGCGATGTTGCGGGAAAGCATGCCCCGTGAGGCGATCAAACGGCAGATCGCCACCACCGTCTTCCTGCGCCCGGAGCAGCATTTTCTGAACCGTTCCGACGTGGCGCATCAGGATTTCGTCATGACCCACGTCGGCGGCTAAGAGTTACTCAGATTTAACTCTCTCGTCATCTCGTTGTAACCCTTCGCCGCCACACTCACTGGCGTCATGCCGACCACGTCACTCGTCATTCGACACGGGACGTTGAGGATCGATATGGAGCAGTACGCCGTGTACGTGCGCGAGCATCCGGTGCTGCTGACCTATCGGGAATACGCCCTGCTGGTCTACCTGGCTTCACATGCCGGCTTGGTGGTGAGCACGCGCCGGTTGCTTGAGGAGGGGTTAGGCCGCCACGATCACGGGGGCATTCGGGCGATGGGAGAGCTTATTGGCTCCCTCAAGTCACGGATTGAGCTTGAGGGGGAGCGCTTCATTGAAGAGGTTCCGGGGGAGGGCTACCGGTTTCTTCCTCAGCCGAGCGCCGACAATTAACATGGATTTAACATACGCGTCGTTTGGCTGTAACGGGTTGTGGAGAAGATCGAACGCCTTGTATGTGGAAGGACGAAACAAAAGGAGGGGGTAGCGATGAAGCGATCCATCGGGCTGTGGCTTGCGATGGCGGGGTTGCTGTGTGCCGGAGCTCCGGCGTGGGCTGATGATGGCGACACGGCGGCGTTGAAAGCGGATATCGAAGTCTTAAAGAACCGGTTGGCGCAACTGGAGTCGCAAGTTGGGAGCAGTACGTTTACCGGGGCGACCGGCATTGGCGAAAAAGCCGTGCCAACCCTCGTGGAACTGCCAAGCGGCTTGCAGGGATTGGCGCTCAGTGGCTATGCGGATGTGTCGTACATCTATAACTTTGCCGAACCCAGCCCGAACTCGAACACGGGAGGCTCCTTGCGGAATAACCGTACGCGGGTCTTTGACACCGAGCCCAACGGGTTTACGCCCCATGCCTTTGAATTAGTGGTTGAGAAGGCTGAGACCGATGAGATGCCACTGGGTTTTCGGGCCGATCTGTTCTACGGAGATGACGCCTCGGTCTTCAAATCGACAGGGCTTGGCGCCGCAGGGGAGGATCTCGATCTCCAGCAAGCCTACATCACGGCGACAGCCCCGATCGGTGAGGGG
>JACQRA010000146.1 GCA_016206725.1 Candidatus Omnitrophota bacterium | reverse complement strand
GACGTACATCGTCATGGACAACCAAGTCTACGGCTTGACGACCGGGCAGGCATCCCCCACCACCGAAAAGGACATCCGCACGAAGTCGACACCGGAAGGGACCATTGAAATTGCGCTCAGCCCGATCGCCCTGGCTCTCACCTGCGGTGCCACCTACGTCGCCCGCGGGTTTTCCGGCGAGAACCTGCACCTGGCGCAATTGATGAGAGGAGCCATCGAGCACAAGGGCTTCGCCCTCGTCGATGTCTTCTCGCCGTGCGTCACGTACAACAAGCACAACACCTACCCGTGGTTCCGCGAGCGGGTCTACAAGTTGGAAGACGAGCGCCACGACACCTCGGATTTCCGCCTGGCCATGGAAAAGGCGTTCGAGTGGGGGGCGCGCATCCCGATCGGCGTGTTCTACAAGGTCGAGCGCCCCACCTATGAAGATGAAGAGCCGGCGTTGCGCAGCGGCATGCCCCTCGTGAAACAGCCGCTGATGCGGAACGATCTCGCAGCCATCATGGAAGATTTCATTTAAAGGGAGCGGGAAGTAGGAAGCAGGGAGTCAGAAAAATGGCAGCCTTGACGAAGGTGGCGAAGGTCAGTGAGATTCCGGCGGGAAGCGGTAAAGTGGTTGAAGTGGGCGGGAAGACGGTTGCGCTCTTCAATTGTGAGGGGACATTCTACGCCGTTGAGAACGAGTGCAAACACCAAGGCGGGCCGCTCGGCGAAGGCAGCGTGAGCGGCACGACCGTGACGTGTCCCTGGCACGGTTGGGAGTACGACGTGACGAGCGGCGCGTGCGCGTTCGATTCGTCGGTTGCCGTGCAAGCGTTTCCTGTGAAGGTCGAAGGCGACGACGTCCTGATCGGTGTGTAAGCCATCTCGTCCCAGAGCTTAGCAGGACAAGCCGGCGAGGCCGGCTTTTTTATCTCATCTCACCATGGAAAAAAAGTGCGTGGCGCTTATTTCTGGAGGGTTGGATAGCGCCTTGGCCGTCAAGCTGATGTTGGACCAGGGCATCGCGGTCCAGGGTCTTTATCTCTCCCTGAGTTGGGGCTGCTGCGACAAACAGAAAGCCGTGGCGGTGGCTCAACGTCTCGGCATCCCGCTGATGGTGCTGAGCGTCGGTGATGCCTACCTCGACGTGATCCGAAAGCCCAAGTACGGCTACGGCAGCGGGATGAATCCGTGCGTGGATTGCCGAATCTACATGTTCCGCCTCGCCAAGTGCTATATGGAGGAGCGTGGAGCCGGTTTCGTGGTGACGGGTGAGGTGCTGGGACAACGACCGATGTCGCAGAAACAACGTCCTCTGGATATCATTGAGGTGGAGAGCGAGTTGGAAGGTCTGCTGTTGCGGCCGCTCTCCGCTCAGTTCCTCGAGCCGACCTTGCCTGAGCTGCTGGGGGTGGTGGACCGGGCTCGTCTACTGGGACTCTCAGGGCGTTCCCGTCATGACCAGTTTGCGCTGGCGCGTGAATGGAACATCTCGGACTATTCCACCCCGGCCGGTGGATGCCAGTTGACGGACGAGCATTTTGCCGAGAAAGCCAAGGACCTCTTTGCGCATGAGGAGCGTCCAACCACAAAGGACATGGAGCTGTTGACGCTCGGACGCCATGTTCGCCTCAGCCCGAAGACCAAGGTGATCTTGGGGCGCAATGAACTCGAGAACCTCCTGTTGGAAGGCCACGCGCAAGAGGGGTATACGTGTCTGCGCCCGAGATTTTCCGGCCCCTCCGCGCTTGTCGTCGGAATATGGAACGAGGCGATGCGTGATCTGGCGGCGTCGTTGATTCTGCAACGGACCAAGGAAGAGAAATTGCCCGAGGACGCATTGGAGTTCTTCATCAACGGGAAGACGTGGGCGGTGTCGCGGGATACCCTCACGCCAACCACTCAGGAAGCGGTGAGTATCTAAATGGCGGACTACGTTTTTCGCATCGGCGGAGAGGGTGGAGAAGGGGTCATCAGCACCGGAGAGCTGCTGACGCTCACGCTCGCCAGAGCCGGATTCGAAATCTACACCTTCCGCACCTATCCCGCGGAAATCAAAGGGGGACACGCCAATTACCAGGTGCGGGCCTCCGACGCGTTGCTGCTTTCTCAAGGGGCGGCGGTCGATGTGTGCGTCGCGTTTAATGAGGAAGCCTACCAGAAACATATCAAGGATGTGCGCGCACGAGGCGTCGTGCTGTATGACTCGGACAGTTTCACCCCACCGTCCATAACCGACTCGGTGGTTCCGTACGCGATTCCGATGACCTCGCTGGCGACGGAAAAGGTCGGCGTGAAGCTCACGAAGAACATTGTGGCCCTCGGCGTCTTGAGCCAACTATTTGACATTCCGTTCGAGGTCTTTGAAGAGCTGCTCAAAGAACGGTTTGCACGCAAAGGCGACACGATCGTCCAGAAGAACCTCCTGGCGCTGCGGGTGGGCGCGGACTACGCCAAGCAACAGCCCAAGCGTGATGACATTCGGGTGGGCCGCGGTTCGCGCAAGACGAAGGAATTAGTGCTCTCCGGCAACGACTCGCTGGCGCTCGGAGCGATTGCCGTGGGCTGCCGCATCTACGCGGGGTATCCGATTACGCCGGCGACCGACATCATGGAATTTCTCGCCAAGGAGCTGCCGAAGATCGGCGGGTATGTCGTGCAGACCGAGGACGAGATCTCGGCGGTCGGGGTGGTGCTGGGAGCGTCGTTTGCCGGCAAGAAAGCCATGACGGCTACCTCGGGCCCCGGCTACTCCCTGATGACCGAGATGATCGGATTGGCTGTGGTCGCCGAACTTCCCGCCGTCATCGTCGATGTCCAGCGCGTCGGCCCCTCCACCGGCATGCCGACGAAGACTGAGCAGGGCGACCTCTATCTCGCCGTCTACGGAGGGCACGGCAACTGCCCGCGCATCGTCATGGCGTTGACGAGCGTTGAGGACTGTTTCTACGGGATCATGCGCGCGTTCAACCTCGCGGAGCAGTTTCAGATGCCGGTCATCGTGCTCTCGGACCAGTACCTGGGCCACCGCAAGGCGACGGTTCCGGTGCCCGACCCGTCGAAAGTCCCGGTGGTAGAGCGCCGCCGGCCGACCGCGGAGGAACTCAAGGACTACCGGCGCTACCGCTTCACGCCGGATCATGTCTCGCCGATGGCCGTCCCGGGCACGGAAGGGGGCGGGTATGTCGCAGAAGGACTCGAGCACACTGAGACGGGGTATCCCGCGGCGTCCGATCACGAGAACCACTTGCGCCTGACGCAGAAGCGCTACGGCAAGTTCCAAGCGGTGGAGAAGATTGCCAACGAGCTGACGAGAATTTACGGGGAGGAGCACCCGGAGATCGGCATCATCGGGTGGGGGTCGACTGAGGGTGTCATTCGAGAAGCCGTGCAGATGGCGCAAGACAAAGGGTATTCCGTCGGCGCGTTGCACCCGAAGATTTTGTACCCGCAGCCGTTGGCGAAATTGACGGCATTCATGAAAGGCACGAAGGCCGTCATCATCCCGGAGGTGAACTTTACCGGTCAGTTCGCCACCTTGCTGCGGAAGCGCTTCGCCTATGACTTTATCCAGTTGAACAAGTGCATCGGGCTGCCCTTCACGCCGAAAGAGATTTTCGACAAGATTGAGGAGGTTGCCAAGCATGTGCCCAACCGACGTCGAGATTTCGCCACAAAGCTATAAGACGGACGAACACCCCATCTGGTGCCCGGGGTGCGGCGATTTCGGAGTGCTCTCGTCGCTGTACAACTCCCTCGCGGGCCTGAAG
>JACQRA010000142.1 GCA_016206725.1 Candidatus Omnitrophota bacterium | reverse complement strand
GCCGATGACATGGATTAGGATGGATGGCGCAACAATCGTTGCGCGTCACGGCGAAGCTGCGCGAGGTCGCGTGCGTCAGCCGCCTCGTAGTAGCCTCGGATCGCGCCGTCTCGATCGACCAGCACCAGCCGGCTGCTATGTGTGATCGGTTCCTCTGGAGGCCCCTCGGCGCCCATCGCCAAGCGGAAGCCTTCCTGAGAGAGACGCTGGATCGCCTCCTCCTCGCCGGTCAGAAAGATCCACCGATCCGACGAGACTCCCGAGGCCGCCACATACCGACTCAACACCTCGGGGGTGTCGTATCTCGGATCTACGGTGAATGAAACAAACTGCACCGAGGGGTCTGATTGAAAGGCATGCGCCAGCTGCGACATCTCCTTCGTCAGCATCGGACATTGCCCGGCGCAGCGCGTGAAGATGAAATCCGCAATCCAGACATGGCCCAAGAGGGCATCCAGCGCAACCGGCTCTCCCTTCTGATTCGTCAAGGCAAAGGGAGGCACGCGGCCGTAGTCAGGTAACACCGTGGGTTTCGCTCCAATGGCGATGGGGGCGTAATGCCAGAGCACCCCAAGCCCTACCACGAGCGCAATCGCCCATCGAGAGATCCCGTCCCTCGGCCTCCGGCCTCGGGATCCCGAGCCGTCGCGAGGGAAGCCCGGCGAGGGACCGTTCCACACCGCGCGCCTGATGCGTTCCATCACAGCAAGGTTTTATCCACGACCATGATGAAGAGGACCAGAGGGAGGTAGCCGATCGAGGCCAAAAATAACCGTTGCGCGCCGGCGTCAGAATGGCCCAAGGCGGCCCGCCATGCCGTCAACAGCAACCATGACCCCATCCCCAAGGCCGCCAAGAAATACAACGCCCCGGTCACTCCGAGGACACTCGGCAAGAGACTGGTCACGAGCAGCGCGAACCCGGAGAGCATCATCTGACGGGACGTGCTCTGCCCGCTCGGATCCACAACGGACAGCATGCGAAAACCTGCGCGTCGGTAGTCATCCCGATGCACCCAGGCAATGGCCAAGAAATGCGGCAACTGCCACAAGAACAGCATGGCACATAACACCCATGCCTCAAGACTGAGTGAACCGGACGCGGCCGTCCATCCAATTAATGGGGGGAGGGCGCCGGGGATGGCGCCGACCAGGGTACACAGCGAACTGCGTCGTTTCATCGGGGTATACACGTTGAGATAGATGACCAACGTCGCCGCCGCGCACCAGGTTGAGAGCGTATTGACGAATAGCCAGAGGCATCCGAGTCCCATGGCAGCGGTGGCAACACCGAAGACAAGCGCCTGCCATGGCCGCAACCGACCGGAGGGCAACGGGCGGCCTTTGGTGCGCTCCATCAGCGCATCCGCCTCACGTTCGTACCACTGATTCAGCGCATTCGCTCCAGAACCAACCCACCAGGCACCGAGGAGCGTGGGGAGCAAGCGCCACGCGTCGGTGAAGATGGTCGAGCCCATCAGGAATCCAACCGCCGTCGTCAATAAACCCATCATGGTGACGCGCGGTTTCGTCAAGTTCCAGTATGCCTTAAGCGTATTTCGTATTTCGTATATCGTATCTCGCGCAGCACCTCGCCATATCTTCAACACCAATACGCACGCCAAGGCTAACACGAGGGCTCCGATGGCTTGATGGGCGGTAGTCATCAGCACATGATCACGATGTCCCCAGGCGAGGAACCCCAGCGCCAGTTGCGCCCCCAGTAACATCACCAACCCCGTGACCAGATGACGTGTGCTCTGTTGACGGCGGGTGTGCCACCACAACCTCATCATCAACATCGTCAGCAGGACCGCGCCCACCAGATGAAGCCAGAGGGCGTGCCCTGCGTGGCGCAGGACGGCTCCGACCAGTAGTTGGAAGACCGTCATCCCCACCAGCCCGAGACTCATCACCCGCATGGACCGTGGCGGTGAGATGTCCAACCGTTTCTCTGACCATGTCGGACTGAGGGTGACCGCAAGGCACGCTAACGTCGAGAAGACGAGGGGGCCCAGACACGCATGCGCCACGGAAATCATTGGGGGAAGCAGAAACAGGACGGTCAATCCACCGAGCACGGCTTGGGTCACGACCGCAGCCAACGCGCCATACCCCAGCCGGCGAACCCACCGCCGAGGCTCCCGCACCCGCAGCCACATCGCGAGCGCGCCGATCATCAACGCGACAATCCCGGCGATCACCCGATGGGTATGCTCGTAGCGGATGCCGCCCACCATCGGCGGAAACAGCGTCCCATACGACAACGGCCAGTCGGGAACCGCCAAACCGGAATCGGTGGACGTGACGAGACCTCCCGCGATGAGGAGGATGAAGGTGGCCAGTGCTGTAAGTTGCGCGAATCGATGCATCGCTTTTCCGTTGGACGGGTCCTGCCGCTGCGCGACCCCGCCGTCCTCGGCGCGCCGCAGCCTATCGCGCGTCGTCGCCTGTCACCGCCGGCGGCGGGATCCCGCCTTCCACTCTGAACGATCGCGGTGGCGGGACGGGCGGCAGGGGCCTCCGCTCCGCG
>JACQRA010000150.1 GCA_016206725.1 Candidatus Omnitrophota bacterium | reverse complement strand
CAGTACGGTCACGCCGGCTTCGACCAGCGCTACTCCACCGAAGACATCTTCCGCGGGGCGGATTTCTCCAGCATCTTCGGGGATCTGGGCGGGGCCGGGGGGATCTTCGAGCAGCTCTTCGGCGGCGCCTTTGATCTCTTCGGCGGCCGCAGTGGAGGAGGCGGACGGGGAGCCGACCTGGAGTACGAACTGGAGCTGTCGTTCGAGGAGGCCGCGCGCGGCCTGACGAAGACGGTGCATATCCCTCGACGGGAGATGTGCAGCGACTGTCGCGGCCAAGGCGGCGAGCGAACGGAGTGTGGAACGTGTCGCGGGACGGGGCAGATCCGGCAGTCCGCCGGCTTCATGGTGATCGCCCGCACCTGCCACAAGTGCGGCGGGCAGGGCAGCGCGCTTAAGAAAGCGTGCGCTCACTGTCGGGGCGAAGGGCGCGTGGAGGTGGAGCGGAAGATTGAAGTGACAATCCCCGCGGGCATCGAAGACGGCATGCGGCTGCGGCTCTCCGGTGAAGGAGAAGGCGGGACGCGGGCTCGCGGGAATCTCTACGTCCTCGTGCGCGTGGCCGACCATCCGCTGTTTCGACGCGAAGGGCCGCATCTGATTCTCGACTATCCGGTGAATTTCGCCCAAGCGGCTCTGGGGATCGAGGTGGAGATCCCATCGCTGAACGGCCGGGTGTCCATGAAGATTCCCGCCGGCACGCAAAGCGGAACGGTATTGCGCGTTCGAGGCAAGGGCCTGGCGGATGTGCATGACGGGCGCATGGGCGATCTCTTGGTGCGGGTGCTGGTGGAGACACCGACGAACCTAACCAGCCGACAGCGCCACGTGTTGGAGGAGTTCACCAAGACGTTCGGAGATAACGCGCACCCCAAGCATCAGTCGTTCGTGGAGCAATTCTCGCGCTGGATGAAAGGACGCTAATGCCGACGTATGAATATGAGTGCCGGAAGTGCGGGAAGCGCCACGAGGCGTTTCAGTCCATCACGGCCAAACCGTTGACGAAATGCCCGAAGCCGAAGTGCGGCGGGCGGCTCAAGCGCTTGCTGGGCAGCGGCGTCGGCTTGCTCTTTAAGGGCTCTGGCTTTTACATCACAGACTATCGCAGCAAGAGCTACCGCGAAGCGAAGAAGAAAGACACGCCATCTGCCCCTGCCTCCTCCTCGTGCACGCCCTCCGGCTGTGACAAACCGTCCTGCCCCTCAAAATAACCCCGTCGGGAAAAGGGGGGACACAAACCAATTGGTTTGTGTCCCCGATGTATCGGCACGGCTGTGGTGGGTCGTGACCGGCGGGTATGCCGTTGTGATCGCGGTGCTGGCAGTGCTACCGCCTTCGCCCGGTGTTGCCGTCGGTCAGCTTGACAAGCTGGCGCATCTTTGCGAGTATGCGCTGTTTGCCTGGTGCCTGCGGCGTGCCGCTCGGGCTTCCGCCTTCAGTCGCTCGTCGGAACTTCTCCTTGCCCTGGGCTTCTCCATCACCTACGGCGCGTTGTTGGAAGGAGTGCAAGGTCTGCTGGGCTACCGTTCTGCGGAGTGGGGCGATATCATGGCCAATGCCATCGGCGCGCTCCTCGGCACGTGGCTGACTCGACATGCGACAACGGCTTGATCGTTTATTGCTCGAATTGGGCCATCATCTGCCCTACACGATCATCAGTTCGCTGATCGCCATGGGGGCGGTGTGGTATGTCGGGACCACGAAACCCGATGCGCTCGCCGCCCAAGGGGAAGGCTCTTTCCATCTCCTGCACTCGCTGCACGTGTGCCTCAGCGCCATCGCCACCACATCGGTGTTCTGGCGCTACGAGCGCCGCATCACCCGCGCCGTCATCGTGGGGCTGCTGGGCACGATCATTCCCTGCGGGCTGTCCGACTACGTCTTCCCGTTCATCGGCGGCCGGCTGTTGGGCCAGCCGATGGAGCTGCACCTCTGCCTCGTGGAGCACCCCGCGCTCGTGATCCCCTTCGCCGCGTTGGGCGTCGTCGGCGGGCTGTTCTTCGAAGAGCGGATGGCCGGCGGCTCGGTGTTTTCCCACGGCGCGCACGTGTTCGTCAGCAGCTTGGCCTCGCTGCTGTACTTGGTGTCGTTCGGGTCCACCGGCTGGATGCGCGACATGGGGTTGGTGTTTCCGATCTTCCTGGTGGTCGTGCTGGCTGTCTGGATTCCGTGCTGTATCAGCGATATCGTGATTCCTGTGAGCTCCGCCCATGGTGGCCATCACTCCGTTTCGAGCTCTTCGGTATAACCTCGAACGCGTCGCCTTGAGCGACGTCATCTGTCCCCCGTATGACATCATCTCGGCCTCCGCGAGAGATACGCTCTGTGAACGCTCACCCTACAACTTTGTGCGATTGGAACTGCCTCGCGACGAGGGGGCGCTCGATCGCTACGCCGTTGCGCATCGCCTCCTTGAATCCTGGAAGCAGCAGGGCATTCTCGTCCAAGAGACTCAGCCGGCGGTGTACATCACCGAGCATCGCTTTCAATGGGAGGGGCAGCGTTTCAGTCGCCTGGGATGGATCGCCCTGTTGCGATTCAACGCGGCAGTCGCCGATCAGGTGCTCGGCCATGAAGCCACCTTCGACGCGCCGAAGGTTGATCGTACCAACCTGCTCGAGGCGGTCCGTGCGCAGTTGAGCCCCATCTTCTGCGTGGCCCCCGATGCCGATCATCGGCTGCACAGATTCTTGCGTGATGTCGCGCAGGCGTCTGCGCCCACCGCGACGGCCGATGTCCCTTTACCCCGCCCCGTGGGGCGGGGTGAGTCGTTGGGGCCGGAAACGATTCATCTGTGGGCGATCACCGAACCCACGGCGATTGCGGCACTCCAGCAGTCTCTTGCGGGAGGGCAGGCGCTGATCGCCGACGGGCATCATCGCTTTGCCGTGGCCTTCGCCAACCGTCATCTCTGTGGCGGGGTGATGACCTATTTCGCTTGCGCCGATGATCCCGCCCTGCAGGTGCACCCCATCCATCGCGTCGTGTACCTCGGCGGGATTGACCCGGGGACGTGGCAGAACCGTCTGAAAGCGGTGTGCGACTACTACCCCGTGGCTTCCGTGGAGGAGGGGATGCGGCGGATGAACGAGCAAGAGGGACCGGGACGCTTCCTCTATTATGGCGGTCAGGAGGCTGCAGTGGTTCGGGTTCGTGACGCGGTGCTCACCCAGGATGTCGCCCGGAGGGCTCCACTGGATGTGACGATTCTTCATCAACTCCTGCTGCCTCGTCTCTGGGGCGCACAGGTGCCGGTGGACGCGGTCAGTTACACCCCCTCTCTGCGCGAAGCGATGCAGATGGTCGATGAGGTTCAACCGGCCTGCGCGTGGGGACTGCGCCCCATTCCTCTGGCGACGATCGTTGAACTCGCCTCCCAGCGCATCGCGCTCCCCCAGAAATCAACCTACTTTTATCCGAAGGCCTTCGCCGGCCTCACGATCTACCCGTTTTGACCCCGCCCCCACCGGGCGGGGTGAATTGACGGTTATCGTTTGCCTGTGCTACGATAACAGTCTTTCCGCATGATCCTCTTTACATGAAACTGTTTAGCCGATCGCGCGGCGCGTTTGCGCGCAAACCCAAGCGTGAAATTCCCGCAGGCCTCTGGAGTAAGTGCGAGGGCTGCGGTCAACTGCTTTACCACAAAGCGCTGGAGGAAAATCTCAAGGTCTGCTCCAAGTGTGAGTTCCACTTTCCCCTCACGGCCCACGAGCGCCTTCAGCTCTTGATCGATGCCGACAGCTTCGAGGAATGGGATGCGCAGTTAGCCCCCCTCGATCCGCTGAACTTCCAAGGCCCGAAATCCTACCGCGAGAAGGTCAAGGAAGATCAGCAGCTCTGCCAGATGCGCGATGCCTGTCTGACTGGGACGGGGAAGCTCGATGGACATGCGATTGTCTGGGGGGCGACCGATTCACGGTTCATGATGGGCTCGATGGGATCGGTGGTGGGTGAGCGCTTGACCCGGGCGATCGAGCGGGCGATCGACCTGAAACGCCCCGTCATCATCGTCTCCGGCTCAGGCGGGGGGGCGCGCATGCAGGAGGGGCTGCTGAGCCTGATGCAGCTCGCCAAGACGTCGAGCGCCCTCATGCGGCTGGATGAAGCCGGCGGGATGTTCATTTCGGTGTTGACGCATCCGACCATGGCGGGTGTGCTTGCCAGCTTCGCGGCCCTGGGCGATCTGATCATCGCCGAGCCGAAAGCGCTAATCGGCTTCACCGGCCCTCGCGTGATCGAACAGACCATCCGCCAAAAACTCCCTGAGGGATTTCAGCGCTCGGAATTTCTCCTCGAGCACGGCATGATTGATCTCATTGTCCACCGTCGAGACCTCAAAGCGACGCTCTCACGCTGCCTCGACGCGCTCACCTAACATGGCTCAAGTCCTCTTGCGTCACGTCTCAAAAATCTATCCCGGTGACATCGTCGCCGTGAAGGAGGCGAACCTCGGGGTGGAGAGCCGCGAGTTTCTCGTCATCGT
>JACQRA010000004.1 GCA_016206725.1 Candidatus Omnitrophota bacterium | reverse complement strand
GCTGGAGGAGTTGCCCACCAGCACCCCGGCAACCCGCAAGAGTCCCGCGTAGTCCTCACGAGAAACGTTGCGAACCACCCGTAACCACGGGGCCCGAAACGCGTCGATGGCGTCACGGACCAGCGCGCTGCCGGCGTCGTTGTTGGGATAGATCAGGACGGTTTGATGGTGCAGCACGGCCAGCGCGTGCAGGGTCGTTTCCATCTGCACACGCGCCTCGCGGATCTGCTCCGTCACCGGATGCTGCACGACCAAGACGACGGGCCGCTTCGCATCCAGATGAAAAT
Source organism: Candidatus Omnitrophota bacterium (assembly GCA_016206725.1). GTDB lineage: Bacteria > Omnitrophota > Gorgyraeia > Aquiviventales > Aquiviventaceae > CAZUWM01. Next base: position 6,010 of record JACQRA010000004.1, on the reverse strand, counting down.
GCGCGGCCACGCGCTCCCCCGCCAAGCCGTTGACTTGAAGCAGCTCGTCGAGTTGGGGCGCCCCAACCGTCACAATGCGAAACGCCTCTTCGCCGCTGCGGCGCAACCGCTCGGCCGCCTCCTCGTTGGCGGCAAAGTGGAGGTGCACAAACCGCGCCATGGCGTGGCGCGTCATCCCATCAATGTTGCCGGAGATCTCGCCGGCCTGAATATGGGCCACTGGAATGTTCATGTGAGCCGCCGCCAGCGCGGTCATGAGCTGCTCGCCGCGGTCGCCGGCCAGGACGACCACGTGGGGCTGGATGCGGTGCAGCGTATCCACAATGGACAACAGAAACACCCCCAGCGATTTCGTCATACTGGTCCCCACATAGCCGTCCAGCGCCATGTAGATTTCCTGGTCGACGCGCCAACCCTCCTCGGTAATCTCCTTGACGCTGGTGCCGAACTCCGGCAGAAGATGCATATTCGTCACCACGAGGGCCTGGGAGAGATCATCCCGTGTCTTCATGAGACGGAGGATCGGACGGATGTACCCCCATTCCCCCCGCGAGCCGGTGATGAACAAAATCCGCCGAGCGGCCTTCACAGACCGCCGTGGGGCACGTCGTGAGGCGGGGCGAACCTTACTCAAGATCATTCCACGACAGGAGGGTGTTGGCCGGCAGGTTCCGTTTGACCCGCTTGCCAATGAGTTCGGGAAGTTGTTTCGCCGGGATGCCGGTTCCCGGCCGCTTGGTCCACACGGCGTCGTTGGTGATGCGCTCTCCCGCCGCGAGCGGCCGAGTCGAAACCACACTCCGAAAGGCCCAGGCGCGGATCGGACGCTCCAGCGCATGCACCTGCTTCACGCAGCCCAACGATCGCTCAATCTTGCGGATACCGTCCACCAAGGTCTTGAGTGCCATCATGTCAATCGACACCGCCTGATCCGGACCGCGCTGGAGTGTATCGAGCGTCACGTGTTTTTCAATGATCGAGGCACCGAGGGCGACCGCCGCAAAGGCCGTATAGAGATCCGGGGTGTGATCGGAGTGTCCGATCACCAGATGGGGATACCGCTGCTTCAGCAGCGTGATGACGCCCAGATTCATGTCGTCGTACCGCGGCGGGTACTCGGAGACGCAATGCAGCAGGCCGAACGTCGCCTCGGCCTGCGTCAAGGCGTGAATGGTTTCGTCGATCTCTTCCAGCGTGGACATCCCGGTCGATAGGAGCATCGGCTTGCCGAACGCTGCGATGCGCCTGAGCGAGGGTAGGTCCGTCATCTCGCCGGATCCGATTTTAAAGGCGACCACGCCGAGACCCTGGAGCTCTTGCGCGGCGCGGTAGCTAAACGGCGTGCACAAATAGAGAATGCCCAGCGACTCGCAGTACCCTTTCAGGACGCGGTGAGCATCCAGTGTGAGGGCGTGCCGCTTCAAAAACTCGTAGAGTGGTTGATCTTCATCGAAGTTGGCCGAACGCGGCACTTCCGGCAGCATTTCTTCATCCGGCAAGTGGTGCTGAAACTTGATGGCGTCCGCCCCGGCCAGCTTCGCCATCCGGACCATCGTCTTGGCGACCTCGAGGCTGCCCAGATGGTTGTCACAGGCCTCGGCGATCACGAACACCGGCTCACCCGGCCCGATCCGCCGAGCCCCTAGCTTCAGCGTCATCGGCGTTCCTCTAGAACGCTGACCGCTTCCTCACAGCGAGCGTCCTTGGCGCTGTCTCGCACGGCCGCGATGAGGTCGGCCAGATCGCCCTCCGACATCGCCACATTGACTGGCAGCGCAATCGCCCGGTGGAGCAGGTCATCGGTCTTCGGCCACCGCTTCTCAGGGTGGTCAAGCGATGAGATCCCGCGAAAGAGGTGGTCCCACGTGCCGGCATAGTGCCAACTCAACGCGCCAGGCAAATTCTTTGTGGTGAATCCGCGGCGCTCCAAGGCTGCGGCGAAGGCGGCAGCCCGCTGGCGCTCTTCCAGAAAGAAGATGCAGGTATCTGCGAGGTCTCCCTCGGGATCGTGGAGGTGACGGAATTCAAATCCACAGTCTGCGATGCCGGTTTTGAGGAGAACCTTGTTCGCCCGTTGTCGGCTGAGGATGAGCGGCAGCTTCGCGAGTTGGGTCAGCCCAAGCACCCCTTGGATCTCGGTGAGACGAAAGTTAAATCCCGGCAGACTGCGCGTATCCTGACCACGCGGGCGCTCAGGGTGGTACTCGTGGCCGTGATCATGGATCGCGCGGGCGCGCTCAAAGAGGGTCCGGTCGTTTGTGACCACCATCCCCCCTTCCCCTGTCGTGATGGTCTTGGCAAAATCGAAGCTCAGGACTCCCATCGTCCCAAAGCTGCCCAGCGGTTTGCCGCGGTAGGCGCCTCCGACGGCCTGACACGCATCTTCCACCACGGTCACGCGATGCCGCGCGGCGATCGCCAGAATCGTCTCCAGATCGGCGGCGGCCCCCGCCATGTGGACGGGAATCACGACTTTCGTGCGCGGGGTGATCCGCCTTTCGAAGTCTGTAGGGTCCATCGTGAGACTCCGGTCCACCTCGGTGATCACCGGGGTCGCCCCGGTGGCCAGAATGGCCTCAACGGTCGCCACGAACGTGAAGGCTTGGGTGATGACCTCATCCCCCGGCCCGACACCCAGCGCCCGCAACGCCACGAAGAGCGCGGCCGTCCCGGAAGACACCGCCTGCGCATAGGCGCAGCCCATGGTGTCGGCGACGGCCCGCTCAAACTCGCGGACCTTGAAGATGCCCTGACGAAGACGATCGAACCCGTGCGCCATCATGACACCATGGCTGGCGTTGAACCATGCGATGACCGCGTCGCGCTCCTCTGTCCCGTAGAGCTCGTAGCCTGGCATCGTCACGTCATTCTGTGACCGCTTCCAACAGCGCGGTCACTTCGTCGCGCCCGCAGGGAACCGGATTGACATGAAGATTCGCCTGCCGCTGAGTCACCGTCAGATCCACGAGCCGCTCCACGTCCTGCCGACGCACGCCCCATCGCGTCAGCCCCGTCGGCGCCCCCAGATCGTCGTAGAGCGCCCAGCACGCTTCTTCGAAGGCCGCGGCCTTGTCCGCATCCGAAACACGGCTCCTCGCCGGCACATGATCGAGCCGTTCAGAGAGCTGCGCGTAGCCGGTGTAGCCGTTGGCCACGTTGAAGCGCACGACATGGGGCAAGAGGATGCCGCCGGCAAATCCATGCGGAACGCCGTGGTGGACGCCGAGGGGATACGAAATCCCGCTCGCCGGACCGCCGCCGACATTGCGCATGGCCATGCCGGCGTAATGGCTGCCGAGGAAGGTGTTGGCCCGCGCCTCCAGATTGGACGGTTCACGGACCGCCATCGGTAAGCCGGCGAATAACAATCGGGCCGCCTCGACACCGAAGAGGACGGAGACGGCGTGCGCCGTGGTCGCGGTGACCGCCTCCACCGCGTGCACGAGAGCATCCAGTCCGGATCCGATCGTCACCCACACCGGACAACTGGCGAGCAGTTCAGGATCCAGCACGGACAAGAGACAGCCGACATGCCGGCCATTGATACCCAACTTCGTCCGGCTGGTGCGATCAATGAAGGAAGCGGTCGCGGTCACCTCAGAGCCGCTGCCCGCCGTGGTCGGTAACAATACCACGGGCACACCGGGATGACGCACCCGATCCATCCCGCGATACGCGAGGCTTGGACCGTCGTTACGCAACAGCAGGCCGATCCCTTTGGCCAGATCGAGCGTGCTGCCCCCACCCATCCCGATGATGAGGTCAGTCTCCACTCCACGAAACGTCTCAGCCGCTTCATCAAGATAGGCGTAGTCCGGCTCTTGGGTGGAGTGGGCAAGGTGCGTCTTCACAAGCCGCATGCCCTGCGCGTTCCAGCCGGCAAGGAGCGTCTGCGTCGTTGGGAGTACCGCCACAGCCTCATCCACCACGAGGCTTGGCCGAACGCATCCTCTGGCAGAGAGCCACTCCGGCAGCCTGCGGCTTGCGCCGATTCCAAACCACGCGTTCGTCTCAAGGGACCATGATTGCGCGAGGTTGAGACGATTCATCTGAGGAGATGGTGCGTCGTGTAACACACTGACGGCTCTCATCGGCCCTCTGTCTTGATCAGGTGAAGAGCCTTGCGGGTCTCGAACAGCAGCCGAGGTCCAAGCATCTGTTGTTCAGCCCGCAGCGGTTCAGGAATCGTGAAGGGGTGAAGACGTTCGAAGTACGCCGCGTAAGAGAATTCGACGGGAACCTCGTGGAAACGATCGGCGAGGGCGGGCGCGGCCACGAGCGCTTCGACAGGCACAAGTTGGCCGGAGGCATCTCTGAACACGGCTCCCTCAACCACATCAAAGACGCGCCACGTCCCTTCCACCTTGGCAAATGACAGCAGGTTGCTTGAACCGTTGGGGACGTCACGAATGGACCTCCAGAAGGCCGGGACACCGGCATAGGTTGACAGCGTGCAAAACACATCCGTCATCTGATCGCCCAATCCGTGGCCGCGGATGATGATGTTGAGGATGTGGTCATCCACGACCGGCCAGCCTTCGGGGGTGGGTTGAATGGTGCGCCGCGTCCAGTCAAACACCGCAAGGACGCGCTCCTCATCTGACGTCAATCCCTCCGTGATCTGTCGAGCCAGCAGACGGTAATGGGCATCCCGATGCAGGAAATCGAGCGCCTTGACAGAGAGCGGAATCGAGTGGCGCGAGACGGCGAAGTTGATGCCTTGCCGCGTCGTGGCGCTCACCCGCAGCCCCAGGCTGACGCCGACGACCATCAGCCCGACGAGGAGGCCGAGGCGAACGCGTTGCTGGTTCGGCGGAACGCTCCTCATGCGCGGAGTGCCTCCATCATCGGCGTCGGCGCCGTCAGGGCCGAGGCGCCGCTGCGCTCAGAGATCGTCACAACCTTTTCCGGCTCAACGCCCACCTGCTCAAGCTGTTGGATGACCCGGCTGGGATCTGTAAAGGAGGCGATGACCACCCAATCAAAGCTCAGGGTGCGAAGGGCCGAGGGATGTCGAACCGGCTGGTTCATGAGGGTGGTCTTGCCGTTGCGCCCGTCATCAATGACGGCGACAATGGACAGGCCGTGTTCCTGCATCACCTGCAGCGCAATCTCCGCCAGCTCCCCGGTCCCACACAACACGGCCTGTGTCCCACCCGAGCGCAGGAGGACGGAGAGCGTCTGCGTCAGCAGCACCCGGACATGCCGATACAAGGCGAGGGAGTACTCCAGATAGTCGTAGGTGAGCCGCGCCTTTTCGGCGAGCCCTTTCGGCGTGATCAAATACCGCAGGCGTTTCCGTTCCAGGTTCACGATCTTGACGCAGCCCTTCTTGACCAGCCGACGGATCAGGAAGTTGGTCAGGCCCAGGGCCAGGCCGTGTTTTTTGGCGAGGCGACGCTGCGTCACCGAACCGCCGGAAGAGATTTCCGTCAGGAGGCGGAGCTGCCGATAGTCGTCAACGTCCATGGGGGCTTATGTTCATTTTATGAACACTGCACAATTATATGCAGCCCCCCTCATCCCTGCAAGGAGATTCTTCATCGCGAGGAGTCCCACAGCTGGTGAACCGCGCGCACGAACGTGGGCGCATTGACCGTCAGCGAATAACGGCTCTCAACGGTCGCTCGGCCGGCTTCGCCGAGTCGTCGACGCATCGCCTGATCGTCCAGCAAGGCCTCCAGCGCCGCCGCCCATTCAGGGATTGATGAGGCGAGGAACCCGTTGGCGCCATGGCTGATGAGCTCGCAATTCATTCCCACACGCGAGGCGACCACGGGCACGCCACAGGCCATGAACTGCAGCGCCTTGAAGCCGCACTTCCCTTTCGACCACTCATCATCGAGGAGCGGATAGATCCCAATGTCGCAGCGTTGAAACTCTTCGAGTTCTCGCTCAAAGCTCCACGCGCGCTCCTCCAACGGAACACCCGGGAGGCGCAACGACCGGCCTCCTCCGATGATGCGCAGGACAAAGCGACGTCGCACGGCGAGCCGGCGGAACGCCTCGC
>JACQRA010000141.1 GCA_016206725.1 Candidatus Omnitrophota bacterium | reverse complement strand
CCGCCATGGCGCTCATGGAGCAGCTCGTGTGGCAGGCGTTTGAGCGGCAGGGCCATGAGCTACTCCATACGGTTGAGTTAGGAGCGTCGCTGGGAGTGATGCGGGTGATCATTCGCGAAGGGAAGAAAGCCGCGTTGTGGTGTGTGGGCAACGGGGCGCTCTTCGAAACAGCCACGGTGGAGCGATTCGTCCAGTCGATGCGCAGCACCAACGTGGATCAGGGGTTTCTCGTGGCGGCCGGCTCCTTCACGATTCCGGCTCAGCGCTACGCTTCGGCCCAGGGGGTCTCGCTCCTTGGTCGTGAGCAGCTCATCGAATTGATCGGCACGGGAGCGGTGGTGACCTCCTATACCAAGCAACTTGATTCATTGACCCAGCAACTGACCGAGGCGAAAGCCACCATCGAGGAATACGGACGGCAACTGGATGCCTTGCGTCAGCAACGCAACGAGGCCAGTTGGTATCTGGGTGAGGAGCGGGTGAAATCGTCCCAATTGGAAGCGCGCCTTACGGATCTCGCGCAGCAGGTGCAGGAGTGGAAAGTTCAAGCGGAACAGATGACGGTGTCGGCTGACGCGGCCAAGAAGCAGTGGCAGGAAAGTCAGTGGTACCTCGGGGAGGCCACAACCTCCTTGGACCATTTGCAAGAGGAGATGCAGCGGTTACGCCATACCTTCGATGAGTTGACCGCGCAGCATCACCATACGGTGACAGCCCTCCGGCAAGTGGAGGGACAGCGAGACGAGGCGACCGGCGCGCTGGAAGAGGCGAAGCGCGCGCTTCAGCAACAACTGCATCAGGTCGAAGAGCAGGTTCGTCAGGCTCAGGCCCAACTGGATGCGATGCAGCAACTCGTCAAAGATCGTGATACCCAACTCGACACGGAGCGACGGCGTCGCATCGCCCTGGAAGAAGAGCTGAAGACCGTTCGCAGCGCCGGAGAGCGTCGCCAATACCCACGCATCAGCCCTGAGGCCTTCACGGCGGAGCTCCAGGATTACGGCGGGACCCCGCTCTATCGGGGCCATGTTCGAGATCTCAGTCTGAGAGGCTTCGGGGTCGATACGCCGATTCCCCTGGATTTTCCAGCGACCCTGCCGGTGCGCGCTCGGTTGACGTGGCCGGGGTGTCGACGTCCGCTGGAATCCGAGGCGCGGCTGGCCTGGAAGCGCCAAGACGAAATTACCCAACGGTATCAGCAGGGGTTTGAGCTGGAAGGCATGTCTGAGCGGGCGCGTGCGGCTATGCTGCGGGCGTTTCCAACTCTTCAACCGCGTTCCTCTTCCACGAGACGAGCCTCACCCCGCATCACACGAAGCAAGAGCAAGAAACGGACCGCTCCCGTTTCGTCGTAACGCTTACGTCGGACTTTGCCGGCGTTCCTTCACGTAGAGGCTCTTGTCGGACTGCTTGGCGTAGGCTTTCAGTTCGGCGCCGATCCTCGCGATTTGTCCGACATGAGTCAGCGTCTGTGACGCGCCGCTGACGAGCGCGATGGAGATGGTCAGCAGTCCCACCGTCACCGGCGCTCCCTTGCGATCCGTATGCGTGATGGCGCCTCGTTGCCGATCAGCCTCGTCATAGAGGCGTGGGACGGCGGCGTCGAACTCCTTCACGATCCATTGACACAGCGCCTCGGCTCGATCAGGCGTTGTGATCACCACAAAGTCATCTCCCCCGATATGCCCGACAAAGTCATCAGGGTTACCGCATGCCCGCACCGCCTCTAAGAGCACCTTCGCCGTGTATCGGATCGCATCATCCCCTCGGGAAAACCCGTAGTGATCGTTGAACGCCTTAAAACGATCCAGATCCGCGTAACAGACGGCGAGGGGTTGCTGATTCGCCAAGCGCGTGTCGAGCTCCCGCTGAATGGAGACGTTCCCCGGCAGGCGTGTGAGCGGATTGGCTTCCAGTTCTTGCGAGGTGCGCCGTAAGACCATGCGGACCCGCGCGAGCAGTTCCTGCGGTTCAAACGGTTTGACCAGGTAATCGTCCACGCCGGCCTCCATGCCCTCAACCTTTTGATCCACTTCTCCGCGTCCGGTCAGCATGATGATCGGGATGTGACGCAGCAGCACATCCTGCTTGAGGGCGATACAGACCTGCCTGCCGTCCATCCGCGGCATGTTGTAATCCAAGATGAGGAGATGGGGCGGTTGCCGGCGGATGAGCTCGATGGCCGCCTGTCCGTCGGAGGCTTCGAGGACCTGGAAGCCGTTCGGTTCAAGCACGGAACGGAGAATATCCCGAAGGTCCGGATCGTCATCGGTCACGAGGACGGTTGGAGGAGAGGTCATCCGACTTTCTGTGGAGTCGTTGAGGGATGCTCAGGGAGGGTGAAGGTCACCGTTGTGCCTTTGCCGATCTCCGACTGTAGTTGGATGGTGCCCTGATGCGCTTCGATAATGCGCTTGACGAGCGTGAGGCCCAGGCCGGTGCCTTTGACCTGTTCGTTGATCGGGTGTGCCGCGCGGTAGAATTCCTGAAACAGTTTGGGGACCTCAGAGGGATCGATGCCGGCGCCAGTATCCTTGACGGACGTCACGATCTGTCCGTTGTGTCGGCTCATGGACAGCCGAATCGCCCCGCCCTCCGGGGTGTACTTGACCGCGTTGGAGAGGAGGTTGATCAGCACGCGGGGCAGATGCTTCGGATCGCCGAGGAGTTGATCCACGCCATCCGCATCCATCGACAACGTCAGATGTTTGGCATCGGCTTGAGGCTTGAACAACTCGGCCAGATGAGCCAAGAGGTCTTTGACGGTGATCGGGCGGGATTCCATCGTGACGCGACCAGATTCGATGCGGGCGATGTCGAGCAGGTTGTTAATCAGGTCGGTCAACAGGTCTGCGTGTTTCTCGATTTTTGAGAGTCGTTCCTTCTGCGCAGGTTGCAGCGATCCAAATTGACCAGTGGACAGGAGGGAGGCATACCCTTTGACGGCGGAGAGGGGGGTGCGTAATTCATGGGAGACCGCCGAGACAAAGTCGCTCTTGGCTTTATTCAATCGCGTCAGTTGGGCATTGGCCGCTTCGAGCTCTCGCGTGCGTTCCTGCACGGTTCGCTCAAGACCTTGCCGGGCATTCCAGGCCTCCTCATACAGCGCCGAGCTTTCAATCGCAATGGCCAGCTGGTCGGCGAGGATGCCGACGAGATCCTGATCACCCTCCTCTGAGGAGAGCCCGGCGTCCTCACGAGCCAAGAGCAGGCAACCCGACGGACCGGCGGAAGGTTTGATGCCAGCCAGTACCACGCAGCGACTCTGGAACAGCGCCAACAGGGTGGCGGCGGAGGGATTCGTCTGGTCGGGTGTCACGGCGCGAGGCATGGGATTCGCAAGCGCCTGCGAGATCAACCCGCTGGTGTGTAGGTACTCTTCAATCTGTTGAGCCTCGTGTTCCGAGACTCCCACCAGGGTTTTCCAGCTCACTCGACCTGTCGACTGGCAGACCCCGGAGAGCCCCTTGGAGAATCCAAAGCTGGAGACGAGGGACGGCGTGAGTTGACCATAGAGGTCTTCAGGATGGAGGTTCACCCGTCCCTCGCCTTCGCTCGGGATCCCTCGGCGAGGATCCCGAGGCCCATGGCCGAGGGAAAAGCGTTGACTCAGCGCATGAAGGGCCAACAAGGATGCCACCTTTCGGTCGAGGGCTTCTTGGGTGCGGTGCAATTCCAGGTCAGAGCGGATGATCCGTTTGGCCTGTTGGTCGAGCTGTTCGCACGTTGTTCGGAGCTGCGAAAGCTCCTTGACTTGACCTTGACGAGCATCGAGCGCCAGCGTCACGTAGGTCATGGATCCCAAGAGCACGAGAATCGCCAGGAGCTTGATCATCCAATCCAACTCGATCGTGAGGATCGCGACCACGATGACGCTGGCGGTCAACAGGAGGATGGTTCGCACGGAGATATTGGTCATCCCACGCCCTGGCAGGGCTCCGCCTTCGGCGGAGCCGTCGCCAGCTCCTGTTGAAATTTCTTGTCGTCGGCGACCCCGCCACCGGCGGGGCTGCCAGGGCGTGGGATCATTCCCCGACGGCGATCACCAACGCCGCTCCGGTTTGCATGGTGGAAAGGACGTGTTCGCCATACGTGTAACATCCGATCAGCGGGGTGGAGAGTCCGATGATGTGTCGAATTTGCTGAATCTCTCGGGCGGCGTCGGAGCCGAGGAGTGCGCGGCGCGACGCGGAATCGAACAGGAGGACGAATCGTACCGAGGCCAGAGAGCGCAGCGCGGTTTGCGCGGCCCGCGAGGCAGCCTCCAAGGCGAGCTCCTTGCTGCCGATCATCAATCGAACCGTGGCACCTTCAGGAATCTCTCCGGTACAGACGACGCTCCCATCCGCGGAAAATTCTCTGACGTTCCGAAGAAGAAACGCATCGGTCGTTTCTCCCTGGATGCCCAAGGGATACGCGATGAGCTGGCGGGTGAAGCTTTTCTCATGAACGTGCTCCATCACCTCATCACCAAAATACTCTTCATAGACGTCCATCGCTGGATGTCCATCCAGTTGTTGGAGGATGTTGGCATGGGCGGCGGTGACGCGAAGGGGTCGGCTGATGGGTTCAAACCCATGCTCAAGCCCCATCCCGATGGCACAAGACCCGAGCAGGAGCCCCACGACACTGCGGCTGAGGGCCTGATCATCCGCGTATTGATAGGTTTGCGTGAAGCGAAGGTCGTCAGCCATGAGTCCGCCCGCAACCACGGATTGTGTTCCCAAGACTTCTTGGACCCCATGGAGCGTTTCGGTGTAGCCGCCCACCAGCCCATCTCCGAAAAGGAGGAATCCGCTTCGGGATTTGCCCTGGAACCGCTTGAGGGCCTGCAAGGCCGCTTCATGCCCGGCCAGACGAGGATCGCGATCGGCTCCCACGCCGAGGCCGCTGGCAACCTCCATGCCGTCATCCCCCACAGCCAACACCACACAACTATGACTCGTGGGACCGTCGGGGAGGATTTCACCGGCGCTACTGCCTCCGACGAGGATGACGTCAGGCAGAGCTCGGTGGAGGCCCTCCAGCAGTTTGGGTTGATCGAACCAGGATGAGGCGAAGACGACAGCCCATCGGGGTCGGTGATCGGTCATCCGATGGCTGGCCATTCGTCCGGCCGTCTCTCCGGCCGTCAGCGCATTGGGATGGTTGCTCCATCCTAATGCGACAGTCCCGTTGGCGATTCCCACGTGTGTAGAGCCCATCTCTCACACTAGTATATCTGAGGAGACCGACGCCTTCGCAGGTTGAGCCTGCCGCGTTCGTCGAGAAGCATACATCTCGGCATCCGCCCGCTGGATCACTTGTTCAGCCGTCAAGTGAGGCTGAAGGAATCCCACCCCAACACTGAGTCGGATCGGTCCGAGATCAGGCGTTCGTTCCCAGGGGCCGCGGATTGCGAGGTGGCGAAGTTTGTCAGCCACCAGCGAGGCTTGGGCCACGGATGTTTCCGGCAGGGCGGCGATGAACTCATCTCCGCCGAACCGCGCCAGGACGTCGGATTGGCGCAGGCTTTCTGTTAAGGCTTGGGCGACGCGCTTCAAGACGACGTCGCCCATCGGATGTCCCGCCGTGTCGTTGATCAACTTGAATCCGTCCACGTCGATCAGCAGACACCCCAGCGGACGCTCGTAGCGTTTGGCGCGGGTGTATTCAAACTCCCACCGTTCGAGGAACGCTCGTCGATTCCACAAACCCGTGAGCTCGTCAGTCGTCGCGAGCTGTCGCAGTCGTTCCATCGTGCGTCGCAGTGCCGCGGTCCGGCGACTGACGGCGTGTTGGAGCAACCGGGTGCGCATCGCGAGGAGCCAGATGATGGCGCTGACCGCGATGGCCGAGAAGGCGCAGAGGATGACGAGCAGGATGTTGAACCACGAGATGGTGCGAGCGGTTTGCGTGATGCCGGGTTGCATCTGCAGCGTCCATCGAACGGCGTCCAAGCGGATCGCCTCTTCAATGATCGGTGGACGTCGCTGCGCGGTGGACGCTTGCCAGCCTGCGGAGCGGTACAACACCTCGTCATCACGGAGTAGTTGCGCCGGAAATGGTTGCTGGAGCGTTAACTCGAAAAAGTCGTTCAGGAGCGGTTTCAGATCGAACACGCCGGCCACCGCACTTCGGCGATTGGCTCTGGAGCGAAGCGGTTCGACCATGACGAGTAGCGGACGATCCGCGCGGTGGCTGACGGTGAACGTGGAGGGGACGCGCCACGCATCGCGCAGGCGAAGGCGCTGGGAGATGTCTTGACTCAACGCCTGTCCTTCGCTGCGCGTCGTGGGAGTCGGCGTGGTCCACCAGGTCAGCGGCTCTGCTGAGCGAGCGAATCCGATTCCCAACAGATGCCGCGTATGGGCGACGGCGCTGTTGGACAGCGCCCGCCGATCATCGAGGCCGAGCGGCTTCGACCGATCGAGGGTATCGCGCAACAACGTCAGGGTTCCTCGACGGCTCTGCAGGGCGCGGAGGAGTTGTTGGCTGGCTTCCGTCAACACAATGCGGGTGTCTTTGCGCATGGCGTGATCGGAACGCCATCGCATGAAGGCGACCGTGCCCAAGAGGCCGGCACTTAAGCCCAGGGTCAAAAGACATGCGATGAGGGTTCGACGGAAATGGCGGGAGTGGACGTTGAACAGACCACCAGGCAACGGCAGAGACATTCTGTGAGATATTCTAGCCCTTTGACGGCGTCGGGGACACAAACAAATTTATTGTCTTTCGAAGTAAATTTGTTTGTGTCCCCAATTTAGAAGCCCGACCTCAGCTGGCGGGGGGAGAAAGGATTAAAAGCCGGGGACGGAGGTGCAGCCGGTGGGAGGTTTCTGGCGCTTGACCTTTTCAAGGAGGGCTTGCGCGTCGTTCAGAGCTTTCGCTTCAGCCTCTTCTTTCGTCGCCCCTTGGGCTTTCACCACCCACGCGCCGGGATCGGTGTTGTCAATCGTCGTATGGTACGTCGAGCCGAGGCGGTACGTCGTGATCGTCACCGGCCATCCCGCTAACGTAGTTTTACGTTCACTATAGTCCTCTACCTTGGGCATTGCCTTGTCTTCTACGGTCTTCTCAGGCCTTCTTAGGCCCTCTGAATTATGGTTTTTCGACGGGGGCGGCGACGAGATTGCCCCACTCGGTCCAACTGCCGTCGTAATTCTTGACGTTCGGGTAGCCCAACAAATGCTTCAACACAAACCACGTGTGGCTGGAACGCTCCCCGATGCGGCAGTAGGCGATCACCGGTTGTGCGCCGCTGATGCCGGCTCCGCCGTAGAGCAACTTCAGCTCCTCGACGCTCTTAAACGTGCCGTCCTCATTGCACGCCTTCCCCCACGGAATGTTCTTCGCACCCGGGATGTGGCCGCCTCGCTGGCAGGTTTCGGGAAGTCCGGGCGGCGCTAAAATTTCACCGCTAAATTCTTGAGGGCTTCTGACATCGACCAATTGCGCAGCGCGCTCTTGGGAGGCCTTCATCGCTTCCGGCAGAAACGCCCGGATGGAGGTATCCGGGTTTTTCGCAGTGTAGGAGGTCTTCGGGTAGTCGGGCGCTTCAGTGACCAGCTCGCGCCCTTCCGCGATCCACTTCTTGCGGCCGCCGTTCATCAGCCGGACGTCCTGATGGCCGTAGACCTTCAACTGCCAGAACGCCCACGCCGCAAACCAGTTGTTGTTGTCGCCATACAGGACCACGGTCGTGTCGTTGGCGATGCCCGAGGAGCCCATCAATTGCTCAAACGTGTCCTTCGGGATGATGTCGCGCCGCAAGGTGTCGCACAACTGCGTGTCCCAGGCCCACCCCACCGCGCCGGGGACGTGGCCTTCGGCATATGCCTTCGTGTCCACGTCCACTTCCGCGATGCGGACCTTCGGATTTTTGAGATTTTGGAGAACCCATTCAGTAGAAACGAGCACCGTCTGCTGACCTGTGGAAGCCGTTTGGACAGTCATGGAGAGTCTCCTTTCAGTTCAAGGATATTGTGAGACGAGGATAGCAGCGTGTCAAGAGGTCGCGCTGGTCTCGTATGCGGACCAGAGGGCGAGGAGGACGAGCATGTCCGCGAGCAGCAGGCCGGAGAGACCCATGACGAGATAGGCCAGGCTGAGACTGATGAGGGCGAGGCGGATGCGGCGGTCAGGGAGTTTACGGATGACCATGCCGCTGATCCACAGCAACACGAGACCAAAGCCGCTCGTCACGACAGGCGTGGTCCATCGCCACCACGGTGTGAAGCTCATGATGCCGTACGCGATGAACCACGGGGAATACCAGCGCAACACCTTCTTTGGGGTGACGGCCGGATGGCGGATGAGCTGATCAACGGCAAAGACGCCGGGAAGGGTCAAGCCAACGCTTCGGATGAGCCGCCACCAGCGAAGCCAGCTCTCATCAACCGTGACATGAGCGAGTGTGGCATAGCCACTCAACAGCAAGAGGGCCATGACGATCAGCAGCCACCTCAGCCACCGTGGCGAGAGCCGCCGATACGCCGTAATCGTCAAGATGGTGAGGCCACTAGCAAGCCCGAGCAGGAACACATCCAAAGGCGACATGACGTGGATTAAAACGGGGACACAAACAAATTTACTCCGGAAGTGGATAAATTTGTTTGTGTCCCCCTAGTAATCAATACCGGGTTGGGCTTTGAGGCCGGCGCGGAAAGGATGTTTGATTTCGCGCATCTCCGTCACCAGATCAGCCAGCTCGATCAGCTCGGCAGGTGCGTCGCGTCCGGTGATGATGACGTGGGTCTGCGCGGGTTTCTGCTTCAACGCCTCCACGATCTCCTCCACGGGGAGGAAATTGTACTTGAGAACATAGTTGAGCTCATCGAAGATCACCACCCGATACCGCTCATCCTTGAGAACCTCGAGACATTTTTCCCAGGCCTTGCGGGCGGTGGCCACGTCCCGCTCATAATTTTTCGTGATCCAGGTAAAACCCTCGCCCATGCGGAAGCCATCAATGCGCCCCTTCAATTGCTCGCACATTTTGTCTTCACCGGTCTTCCACTTGCCCTTGATGAACTGGACCATGGCCACGCGCCAGCGGTATCCCAAGGCGCGGAACGCCAAGCCGAGCGCCGCCGTCGTCTTGCCTTTGCCCTCACCGGTATAGATCATGATGAGTCCCTTGCGGGCGGCTGTGGCGGTGTCGCGGTATGCTCGAGGGGCTCGATCTTCAGGCGTCCACGTCATGTGGCGTGAGATTCCAGGCCGAGCTCATGGTGAAGGGCCGGCCATGCCTCCTCGCAACGCGTTCCCCATTGGTCACACAGAACGAGATCCGTTAGAGGAAGGCGGGGAAGCCAGCCTGCAGTTTCGAGCTCTGGCTTCTCTGGGAAGTGCGTGACGTAGCCGATGCAGAGATAGGCGACAGGGGTGACATGCGGGGGCAGACGAAGGATCTCCCGCAACGCTCGGTCGTGGAGAATGCTGACCCACCCTACACCTAATCCTTCCGCCCGCGCGGCTAACCACAAATTTTGGACGGCGCAGACACAGCTGTACAAGTCCATAATCCGATTCGCCGTGCGACCGATCACGACCGGACCGAACCGTTCGCGGTCGCACGTGACACAAATATTCATGGGCGCCTCGAGGATGCCTTCCAACTTGAACCGCTTGTATCGTTCTCGCTTGCCTTCCGTGAACATCAGGGCGGCTTCTTGGTTGGCGCGTTCGAACGCCGCATGGACGGCTTCACGAATCTCGCGCGATCGGATGAGGAGAAAATTCCACGGCTGCATGAACCCTACCGAAGGGGCATGATGGGCCGCGGAGAGGATGCGGGCTAGGACTTGTTCGGGGATGGGATCTCGACGGAACTGAGCGCGGATGTCTCGACGGGCGTGGATGGCGTCGTAGAGCGCCTCTCGTCGAGGGAGGTCGAACCCCACGGCCTTCACGCCGGATCCGTTTTCAGTCATTGGTCCACGTTCGTTATCCAAGGACCGTGGCGTGGGCGTGTGGTGGCTTGGGGAACAGGGCAGGATGGAACAGGGAAGCCATGATCCGCAAACCGGTGATGAGCCGCGGCCCTTGACGGTGGAAGAAGGCCGTGTTGATGGCGTACACGCGTTTCGCCTTCACCGCGCTCACGGCGTTCCATCGCGGATGGTTCTCGAGGAGGGGAAACTCTCTGGCCGTTCGGGCCATCGAAAACGAGCAGGGCATGGCAAGAATCACCTCAGGATCATACCGAAGGACATCATCCCACGTGATGCGGGAAGAATCCTCTCCCGGTTTGCCGAGTCCGTCCTGGCCGCCGGCGAGGCGCACCATCTCAGGAATCCAATGGCCGGCGGCCATCAGCGGATCGAGCCATTCGGCGCACCACACCCGCGGTCGCTGCTTCGCGTGACGCACCCGACGTTCAAGCGCTTCAAGGTCTCGACGCAGTCTGGTGTTGAGGCTCTTCGCGCGATCCGCGCGCCCCGTGGCCTGTCCGAGTTGCTCTAGGCAGCCAAATAACTCATCGAGCCGTCTCGCCGTCACGGAGACGACGCGGGGTTGATGAGGAAGTTGTCGAATGGCGTCCAACACTTCCGGGTGGCTTGCGGCGCAGACGTTGCACAGCTCCTGCGTGACAACGACATCAGGGTGAAGCCGTTTCAACAGGGCGGTATCGATGTCATACTGGTGCTCCCCGCGCTGCCGCAGCGATTGCACCGCCTCGTGGATGTCGCGGCTGGAGAGCCGGGAGGAAGCGATGCGGCTGCGCACGACGATGGGAGCGCGGCGGACGCTGGGCGGGTAGTCACAATGCTCGCTGCGCCCAACGACCGACCGGCTCAAGCCCAACGCGCTGAGCAGCTCCGTCGCCGACGAAAAGAACGAACAGATGCGCATCTAAAGAAAGGGGACACAAACCTCTTGTCTAGAAATTGTTTTGTGTCCCCAGTCTGCCCGAAAAAGCAGAAGGCCACCACAGGCGAATCGCGGAGCCGCTCAAGGCGTAGAGGCCGAGGAACGCCGCGGTGAAGAAGGCTTCGTTGACCACGGATCGTTGGATGTACGGCAGGCTGCCCATCAGCGTGGCGGCGAAGCCGGCAGCGGTGTGCGGAGCCTTTGTACAAAACTGTGTGGCCCAGTCCCCTGTCGCCAACGCGAGGTGATAGACCGGTGCGGCGAGGAATAAACCAAGAAGCAACGATGGCCACACGGGTCTGACGCGAATCGCCCAGATCACACCGATGACCCCCAGAATCGCGACGAGACGAACGATGGTAAACAGGCTGAAGCCCACCATCGCCTCATGGATCAGCATCGCGCCCAGTCCGACGATCACGATGTCCCGCTTGCGCAAGAAGCACGCGGCGCACAACAACGCGGCCAGGATCGGGGCGAGACCAACTGGATGTTGGAGCGCGGCGGTTAGGATTCCCGCCATGACGGTAAAGAGCAGCACAACTTTCATGAGGACCTCCCTTCGTTAAGTGGACGCTTCAACCGAATGACGACGCTCAAAGGTTCTTGGCCGATGATGACCTCTTGGCGCGTTTCACCAAGTGTTTCGTGCCACACTGACAGGGTATAAGCCCCTGGCGGAATCTCTTGTATTATAGCGTGCCCGTCCTCATCCGTCACGCCGATATCGCGGTGCTCGGTCACAACGACCCACGCGTACATCCATGGATGGACCCCGCAGCGAATCAGATACCGCCCGGTCTCCGTCGCTTCCCAGAACGCCTCCTTCGCTCGCGGTTGTTGCCACGCTTCGAGGAGGCGGGTGGCGTCGCGAAAGATCCTAAGGTTATGGACGACGGGATCGGAATTGCGAATGGCCAGTCGTCCCCCACGCGGCACGATCAGCACATGAGGAACAAAGGTGCACGCCTGTTGGTCCAGCGTGACAGCTGCCTCGCGTCTCTCCTCCGGCGTGGCCGTCGGTCCCTCAAGCCACACGACGGCGTATTGGACGCCGCCGGATGGAGCCACGACCAATTGCTGGGAATGCCGAGGGCCATGTCCACATTCCTTGAGCGCCTTCGCTTCCTTCGGACTCTCAAGCTTCAGCGCCTCAGGTTGGGGCACCGGACCGTCCAACATCACAGTTGCCCGCAGCTCTCCCGCCTGAACCGATACGCTACCCATCAGCGCGATGGCCGTGCCGATTGCCAGGCCTTTCACGAAATACGAAATACGATATACGAAATACGCTCTCATTGTGGTCCCTCGCGATAGGTCCATTCTACGACATCATTCGCTTTGAGGACGGTGCGGAAGGGCCCGATTTTTGTCGAACCGTTCAATCGGCAACTCCACCAGCGATTCTTCGCCGGATCAGGCCGCACTCCATCGATCGAGGCGATCTCGCGGGTGTTACAACACACATCCCCGCTTTGGATCGGAAACAGAATCGAGACCACGTCCTTGGGAGTGGAGCCTTTGTCCACCTCCAATCGTTCCTCTCGGAGTGGCTTGCCCGCCGGGCCGAAGTCCACGCGGACCGTGACCGGAATCCGCCGAGGTTTCTCGTAGCGCCGGTTCTGCTGATACGCCGCCATCCCTCCCACGATCACCAGTCCTCCCACGAGGAGCGGGCCCAGAAGTCGCCGCGAGCCGGCCGTCAAACGCCACGTCATAGTTCCACCTCCCCGCCGATGAAGAACAGCGTGCCGGCCGTCGGAAAGCCCAGGACCTCCACATACTTTCGGTCAAACAGGTTTTCCACTCGTCCATAGAGTTTCAGATGATTCGTCGCTTGAAAAGTCAGCGCGGCATCCACCTTCATGTAGCCCTTGGTTCGCATGCGTCGGTTGGTTGCCCGTTGTTCCTCGCGATGGTCTACAAGAATCGTGTCCAGATGGAGGTGCCAGCGCGTGAGGAAGTCGTAATCCAGGTTGAATCCGACGAGGTGCTTGGGGACGCGCACGAGCTCTTCCTTCGACGGCTCTTCCTCAGCATCGGTATAGGTCCAATTCGCGGAGACATCAAGACCGGGCCTCGCCTGCCAACGGGCTTCTACTTCAAAGCCTTCTGTTTCCACTTCATTGAGGTTTTGGGCTTCAGAGCCTCCGCTGGCGGTTCGGCCCACTTGAATGAACTTGTCGACCTCAGTGTGAAACAGCGTTACGTCCGTCCGCAGATGCTCGTTCAACCAGTCCTGCCCCAGTCCCAGCTCAAACGTTCGGCTCTCCTCAGGAACCAGATTGGGATTGCCGAAGTTCGGGAAGAACAGGTCGTTGAGATCGGGTGCGCGGAAGCCCATGCTAAAATTTCCCCGAATGCGCGTGCCGGTCGCAGGAAACCGGTACGAGCCCGATGCTTCGGCGGTGGTCTCGTGGCCGAAGAAATTATGTCGGATATGCCGCACGCCTCCCAGCAGCGTGAGCGGTTCAATCGGTTCCCATTGGTGTTGAAGGAACCACGCCCACGTGAAGATGGTTTTGTCAAATCTCGTGCTTTCGGCTTCGTCATCGCGCAGTTCGAAACCGGCGGTTGTCAAGCCGGCCAGACCGAAATCGAACCGGTTGAGCCAATCCATGCCGATTCGTGTCGTATTGATGCGATCCT
>JACQRA010000140.1 GCA_016206725.1 Candidatus Omnitrophota bacterium | reverse complement strand
TTGATGAGCTCGGCGCTCTTCACATCGGTCACCACGGTCGGGGCGCTCAAGGGTTTGTACAGTGCCAGCAGCAGCTCTTTGGCGCGTTTGCTTTCCACACCGATCACGATCCGATCCGGATGGAGGAAATCCTGCAAGGCTTGTCCTTCACGCAAGAACTCCGGGTTCGAGGCCACGTCAAACGGGACCCCCCGCCGAACCGACTGCCGCAAGATGCGTCCGATCCATTCACCGGTCTGGACGGGCACCGTGCTTTTTCCCACGATCAGGCGGTACGACCGCATGGCCTTGGCGATGTCACGAACCACCTCTTCCACCGCCGTCAGGTCGGCTTCACCGTTGTCTCTGGCGGGTGTGCCCACGCACAGAAAGAGCACGGTCCCGCGTTGCACCCCCTCCGCCGTGGACGTCGTAAAGCGCAGACGCCCCTCGACCACCCCTCGGTGGACCAGTTCCTCAAGACCCGGTTCATAAAAGGGCATCTTCCCCGATTTCAAGAGGGCGATCTTCTTGCGGTCATGGTCCACCATGAGCACGCGATGCCCCAAATCGGCGAAGCAGGCGCCGGTGACCAATCCCACATGTCCTGAGCCAATGACGCTGATATCCATGACAAAAGAATTAGTATAGCAGATGATTGAGTTAGAATCGACTGCTCTGGGAGCCCGATTTCGGCTGATGATAGGATTCGCCGAATTCAAAGGGAAGTTCCGGATACGCTTTCAGCGTCAACGTCAGGAACAACTCTTCGCCGAACTCTCGGTCAACGCGGTAGACCACTTCGCCGATCCAGTCGTGGAGGTCTCGACGGAGGATGTATTGATACTCGCGGACGGTGTCCAACCGCTTGGCATTCCCCGATACCTCTTTCAAGGCGAACCGATGAAACGTGCCGATCTCCCATTTCTGACTCAGCCGCCAATCGAACTGCAGCACTTCTTCGGTTTTATCGTTGTGCGAATAGCGATGACCCAGCCCCAGATACCACTGCCCCTGGGGAAGCAACAAGTCGACCAGGGCGCCTCGCGGCCCGGGTTCGAACGTCCGACTGGGATGGGTCAGGACATCATAGGCAGCTTGGTCGGCCGCTTGCGGTTGAGTGTTTCGATCGCCACCCGGCTGGTCCTGAGGCTGTTTCCTGCCTCCCACCATAGCCACATCGAGATTCCAGGCCGTGATCCGGTTGTCCCGGGACCCTTTGACGAAATGGCTTGGATACGCCCAATCCGACTCGATCCGCAGCCACGGCCAGGGGGTGAGCTCCACATCGAAACTCCAATCACCGAGCAGCCCGCCTCGCTTATTCCCGTTGCCGCGAAAGGTGTAGGGGATCGAGAGGGTCCAGCGCGCCAAGTCAACGCTCTTCAACTTCCCATCCTTCCCTTCCGGCCGTTTGGTTTGGAGTTTGTTTTCAAGCCCGAAGGTGAGCTGGTTCGACGTTCCCTCGGACATGGGAAAGGTGAAGAGGCTGCTCGGAGCCGTGGGTTGATGGATATAGGTGTAGGCGAGGGTCGGTGTGACCACATGACGTAACAGGTTCAGGTTCAGTCCTGCCACGTTACTGACCACGGGGAAGATGCGGAACAGTTTGAGGCTGGCATCCGCGCCCATCGAGAACTGGCCGCTGAGCAGATGCCGATTGCCTTGCGGGCGATCCGTATCGCCGCTTTGAATATCTTTTGAATAGTACGTCTGCCGCACGCCGACCTTGGGAGTCACCTCCACCGGCCGGAACCAATTGAGCGCATAGCTGAGCTGTTCAAACCAATCCACCCGATTGACATCGGTGTCGTTATCAGACCGCGCTCGTTTTTTATTGAGGTTGGCGACATCGAATTTGGTCTCGGAAAAGAGATTGGATTCTCCGATGCGTTGAGGACGCAGGTCGAGTGTCACCTGAGGGAGGGCTTCGTCCACATCGTTGAACCGATTGACCCGCTTGGTCATTGACAGACCCAGGCTGTAGCCCTCGGTTCCGGTCACCGATGACACCATGGCATCCGAGATTTTGTCCTCGAGGTACTCCTCGCGGAAGAGGAACTCCCGCCGGAACTCCTCATCGCCGAACCGCTGGTAATCCGTCACCACGGAGGTGTCGGGAAGCGGCTCCCACTGGTGGCGAACCAGCACGCGATATCGTTTGTGCAGCGCCCCTTTGGGGATCTCTGCCCCTTCGGGATTGCGCATGTTGCGTTTGTCGTTGTAGTAGAGCTTGATCAGCCCCTTCCCAAGCTTGTCGGGCGGCGTCTCAAACCGGTGATCGAGGCCGAAGCCCCAGCCAAAGGCGCGGCGCCAGTCCCACCGCAACGCCCCTTGGTGATCCGCCGGCCACTCATAGCGATAGCCCATGAGGGCAAACTGCTCCCAGGGTTTCTTTTTGCCGGGGATAAAGAAAAAGGGGCTTTGACGGTCCGCCACGGAGAGCCACGGGAGATAGATCAGCGGGAATTCCTCGACGAACAACGTCACATGGCGCCCGTGGACGAGGGATTCATCGGAAAAAACGGTGGCGGAGCGGCCCTGGAACCGGAAGTGAGGCGGATCATGCGAACACGTCGTCACATAGCCGGGGATGACCCGTGTCACGCCTTCCGCAAGATGCTCCGAGACCTGACCGCCTGAGTACAATGGCGGTTGCGCCGCATGGCCCTGCAAGAAACGGCCCTTATGGGTGTTCATGTTGTAGTGCGCGAGGTCAGCTCGGTACACCTCGTTGCCTTGCTGAATTCGAACGTTGCCTTCCGCATAGACGTCTTTCGTATCCGTAAAGAATGCCATGCGGTCGCACGTGAGCCCCCCGCCCTCGAAGAGAATCCGCACGTGCCCTCGGGCGTTCGCCAGGTTGCGCTCTCGCATCATGTTCATCTGATCGGCGAAGATCTGCACCGCACCGGCAGGACGGCTCGGCAGCGGCTTGGCCACCTCGACCTGAACCGATTCCAATTCGATCGTTCCGGGACTCGGCGTCGGCTCGGCCGTTGGTTCTGTGGACGGTGGACGGTGGACGGTGGACGGTGGCGCGACGATGATGGATGTCGGCTCCGACGGCTTCGTCGCCTCTGGAGCTGAGGGGACGATTGGCTGACTGACTGCCGGGGCAGACGACCTTGGCGTGACAGCAGGCGCTGACGGCTGCTTAGCGAGTTGACGCCGACGGGTGGCTTCGTCTCGGCGCCGCTTCACCTCGAGCCGCTTGGCTCGTTCCTGAACCTTCTGCTCCGCCAGGCTCTGTTGTCTGAGAACCCTGAGCTGCCCATCCCACATCGCCTGTTCCCGATGGATCTGACGTTCAATCGCCTCCATCTGAGCTTGGCTTCTGCGCTGGGCCGCGCTCTCTCGCTCAAGCGCCTCTTGCACGGCCGCCAACTGCGCCGGCGTGACATGGACCCACTGCTCTTCGGCGCGCAATCGTTCCTCACAGAGACTTCGGTAGGCCGACAGGAATGGATTGTCTGGGGCGACGGTCTCGAGATGCTCCAGCGCGCTGAGCGCCTCGCGGTACGATCCCGACGCGATCAACTGCTTGACCTGCTGCCACTGAGTCTTCGCCTCGTCGTCAGCGACAGCGACGGGAACGCCGACGCTCAAGAAACAGATCAATAACACCCAACAACGTGAGTGGGTCACGAAACAATTCGCTCCAGCGTAGGAGAGGGACGCGATGGCTGCGTCGCAGACAATTGTTGCTGCCAGCGACGGGCCAACTCGGGCAGCTTCTCCCAGTCCTTCAAGAACCGCTCGAGCCCGATGTCCGTCAAGGGATGCTTGACCAGTGTTTCCAAGACGCTGAAGGGCAGGGTCGCAATATGCGCGCCGATCTTCGCCGCCTCCAACACATGGACGGGATGCCGCACGCTCGCCACCAAGATCTGGGTTGGAAAGCCGTAGTTGGCGTAGATCGTCTTGATGTCCTGAATGAGCGACATCCCGTCCTGGCTGATGTCATCGAGACGTCCAATGAACGGTGAGATGAAGTACGCCCCCGCCTTGGCCGCCAGCAACGCCTGGTTGGCTGAGAAACACAGGGTGACATTCACGCGGATCTTCTCCGCTGAGAGCTGCCTCGTCGCCTTCAAGCCTTCCTTCGTCAAGGGGCACTTCACCACCACGTTGGGATGAATCGTCGCGAAGGCCCGTCCTTCCTTGACCATCCCCTCGGCATCCCGCGAGACGGTTTCCACGCTGATCGGCCCGTTGACCCGCCGGCAAATCTCTTGGATGAGGGGAATGAAATCGCGTTGCTCTTTCGCCACGAGGCTGGGATTCGTCGTGATCCCGTCAATCGCCCCCCAACCCATGGCCTCCTCGATCTCTTTCAGGCTCGCCGAGTCCAGAAACAGCTTCATGGAACTTTCCTCCGGTTTACAGGTTCAGAAGTTTACAGTTGACAGTTTACCGTGAACAGTCAAAAAACTCTGTAAACTGTACACTGTTAACTGTTCACTCTCGTTCCCACGCGAGGCAGGCTCCACCGATAATGCCGGCTCGATCATTCAGTTGGGCTCGCACCACTCGAACGGCCCTCAAGGGAGCCTCAAAGGCGTAGACGCTCAACGTCGCGTGCAGTGACGGCGCGAAAAAGCGCCAGGCGTTGGCCACACCACCGCCGATGATGATGCGTTCGGGATTGAGCAGATTGATGACGTTGGCGATCCCGCGGCCGAGAGAAACTCCCACCTCGCGCCAGATCTGGCACGCGAGGCGATCTCCGGCTGCTGCGGCACGGGCCACCACCTCAGGAGTCAGCCGACCTTCCCGAGCAACCAACCGGCGCAACACCGAAGCGCCCTCGCGGATCGCCCGCCGGGCGCGTCGCAGAATCGCCTGTGTGCTGACGAACGCCTCAAGACATCCCCGGCGACCACAGGCACAGCGAGGACCCGTCAGCGCAATGCTCGTATGGCCGATTTCGCCCGCGGAACCAATCATTCCGCGCACGAGGCGGCCGTTGATCACCAGCGCCCCGCCCACACCGGTTCCCAGGGTCACATACACGCTGTGCTTGGTTCCCCGTCCGGCTCCAAACGACCATTCGCCGAGCGCGACGACGTTCACATCATTATCAACGGCGCACGGACAACCAAGCGTTTGTTCCATCAGCCGGGCTAATGGAATCCCACGCCAGCCCCCCGGCACATTCACCAATTGATGGATGCGACCGCGCTCGGCATCAATCAATCCAGGAGCCCCGACCCCGACCGCCAGCAGATGGGCTCTCTGAGTACGGGCCAACGAACGCAAGGTGGAGGCAACACCCTGTACGAACGTGTCGGGGTCGGGGTGTTGTCGAGTCAGCAGGGTCGTCTGGCTGATCACCCTCCCCTGCCGTGTGACGAGGCCGAGCTTGATGTTGGTTCCCCCAAAGTCGACCCCGCCCCACAGGTTCATGGCGAAGTCGAACGGACGACGCGGTTGCGACCTGCGTGCTTGGCCGCGTACAACGCCGCATCGGCCCGATCGATCAACGGCTGCAGCTCCATCCCGTCGTCCGGAAAGATAGCAATCCCCATGCTCACCGTCTGCTGCAAGACCTCATCATACGCCCGAATCGAATGCACTTCCACGAGTTGTCGAAGGCGTTCCGCCACCGCCATGGCCTGCGCAGCACCCGTCTCAATCAACAGGAGAATGAACTCCTCGCCGCCGAAGCGGGCGATGAGGTCCACTTCACGCAGATGGCGGCGCATCAACTGCGCAACCTCCCTCAACACCACATCGCCGCTCAGGTGGCCGTAGGTGTCGTTCTTCTGTTTGAACTCATCGAGATCCACCAGCACGCAGGCACATGACAATCCGTGACGCCGAGATCGCTGCAGTTCCTCCGTCGACAGCTCCGCGAAATACCGTCGAACGAACAAACCGGTCAGGGTATCCGTCACCGCCATGGACTCGACCGCCTGATAGAAGTGCACGCGGGAAAGCTGCAAGGCCAGTTGATTGGCGACGATCGACAAGGTCTTCGTTTGATCATCTGGGAGGTCCTCGGCGATCAACACGCCCAGGCATCGTTGCTCACTCCACAGAGGCGCCCAGGCGATACTCGATGTCCCCTCCGGCCATTCTTCACCTTCCGCAAGGGCCGAACGAGAGGCGCTGCCGGCTTGGCCATGACGACGGACCTCGTTGAGGAGCGTTCGTTCAAAGGGGACGACCGGGCCTGGAGCGTCCATGACAAGCCGCTCGCGATTACCTTTTGCGCGAAGGACGAGCGGATGCTCGGGAGCGCTTTCGGTGTCGATCAGACGCAGCCCGCGCACGGTCAACAAGCGAGGGATGACCTCAAGGGATCGCTGAAACAACTCATCGACATGGACGGCGTTGGCGGCTTGTTTGGTGACATGGTAGAGGTCGGTAATCCGCGCGATCTGCGATTCGAGTTGCTGATTCGCCGTATGCGATACCTGGAGGTGCTGCTGATGGCCTTTCAGTTGACCGAGCTTCATCGCTTCGGCATGGAGCAGGCGTTTCAATCGCTTGTCAAGATGGGCGCGGAGCCTCGTCATCCACCACGGGGCGAGCGCGAACGCCGTCAGGTGCAGCCATCCCACGAGGGGAGCCGGCGAGACGCGTGGGTGGTACCCACCCGTCGGGCTGAGCAGCCACAGCCCTCCGGCGGCAAGACCCAGGACGGTCGCCACCCACCGCTTCCACGTGAGTCCCGCGACCATCGCCACGATCCACAACACAATGACTAGCATAGCGTCACAAGTTGAAAAATCGGGGACACAAAACAATTTCTAAAAAATGGTTTGTGTCCCCGATGTTCGCAACTTCTTTCATGCGGCGCACACCTGGTTCCGGCCGGCGTGTTTCGCCTGGTAGAGCCGTTGATCCGACCGTCGGATCAGCTCCAGATCAGACGTCGCGTCATCGGGAAACGCCGCCACCCCCAGGGAGACCGTCACCGACTCATGGCTTCCATTGCCGATCGGCCGGACGTGCGCTTCAACCGACTGACGGATCCGGTCGGCGACCTCCATCCCTTGGGTTCTCGAGGCCTTCGGGAGCAGGATCGCAAATTCTTCCCCTCCGTATCGGGCGCAGAGACCATCCGGAGGCACGGTCTTGCGCACGACCGACGCGACGTGCTTGAGAATCAGATCGCCGGCGCTATGACCGTAGGTGTCGTTATACCGTTTGAAGTGGTCGATATCGAGCAGCACAACCGCCAACGGCTCTCGACTCCGCGTGGCCCTGGCGACTTCGCGACCGAGTTGCTCCAGAAAAGGCTGCCGTCGATACAGCTCCGTCAAGCCGTCGGTGATGGCCAATTGCTGCGTCTGGGCGAAGAGTCGGGCATTCGCGAGCGCGGTATTCACGAGATCGAGGAAGATGTCCAGGAACCGCAGATCATCCTGGGTGTAGGCTTTGGGCTGGGCGCTGTCGAGCCGCAGCACCCCTTCCACCGTCTCGCCGATGACAATCGGACACGCGATGACGGAGCTGATGGGCCGCTCGGAACTCGCCGAAGCGGTAAAACGGAAATCCCGGCGGATGTCGTTGACGAGCAGCGGCCGCTGACTCCGAAGGACATGGTGATCAAATTGATCGCCCAGCTTCGTGCGAATGACCGCCACGCCCTCCGCGCGTTGAGAGGCGTGCAGTGCCAAGGTTTGTCGCGTCGCATCGACCAGGAAGAGCAGGCAGACGTCGGACTTCCCGATCAAGGCAAAGGCTTGTTCAACCGCCAGCCGCGCGACGGCGTCCACATCCACCAATCGGACCAATTGCTCGGCAAGGGTGTGCAGGTGTTGGTATTTGGCCAGCTTGCGTTGCAGGGCCTGATGGCTCTGCTGACTCATGTGAACCTCTTGGGTCTTGACGGTCACCCCCTCATCCACATCGCCGACCTGCTGCTTGAGCCGATGCCATCGACGGCGAAACTTGTGTTGTCGCATGCCGGCCATGCCGTTCAACGTCATCAGCGCGAGGCTATCCATCCAGATGAGCGGCAGCCCATGGCTCGCCGTCAGCACCCACAGGGTGGTCATCATCGCGACGGCACTCATGGTCGCTGAGAAGGACAAGGGGAACAGGAACCAATTCGAGACGGTGAGGGCGATGACGAGAAGCAGCCATCCATGCAACAGGAACGGATCGACCGCCGCGGGAACCAGGAGAGCCGCCACGATCCGCCCGAGGGCGCCAAGACCGACGGTGACGGTCAGCCATTTCACCACCGTCAGCCTCGTGGCTCTGGTGGAAAGTCCCCGCATCGAGTTAGACGATCGCCTGTTCGGTTTGCGGATCGAAGAAATGGGCCTTCCCCATATCAAAGACGATATCCATATCTTGGTTGATTTCAGGGCGGGCCTGCGGGCCGACCCGCGCGATCAACGGGTGGCGACCGACCTTCAGGTGAAGGTAGACCTCGGAGCCCATCGGCTCGACGACCTCCACGGTGGCGACGGCCATGCTGTCGAGCGGGGCCTCCGTGACGAAGAGCTTGTCGTAGAGATCCTCGGGACGGATCCCGAAGATCGTCTCTTTGCCTTCATAGGCCTCCAAGGCAGGCATCATATCCTCGACCACGCGCAGCTTGAAGGCGCCTTCCTGGAAGAAGAGCTGGCCGTTGAGCTGCTGAACAGTCCCTTTCACGAAGTTCATCTGGGGCGAACCGATGAAGCTGGCGACGAAGCGGTTGGTCGGATGTTCGTAAACGGTGATGGGGTCGGCCACTTGTTGAATGAGCCCTTGATTCATCACCACGATGCGATCTCCCATGGTCATGGCCTCGGTTTGATCGTGGGTCACGTAGACCATGGTGGTCTGAAGGCGCAGGTGGAGCTTGCGGATCTCGGTGCGCATCTGCACCCGCATCTTCGCATCCAAGTTCGAGAGCGGCTCATCAAACAGAAAGACGATCGGCTTGCGCACAATCGCCCGCCCCACCGCGACCCGCTGCCGTTCCCCGCCGGAGAGCTCCTTCGGCTTGCGCTGCACGAGGTGTTCGATGCCGAGAATTTGGGCGGCCTCTCGGACGCGCGTGGCGATATCCCGACGAGCGTAGCCCCGCAATTTCAGGCCGAAGGCCATATTGTCAAACACGGTCATATGAGGGTAGAGGGCGTAGTTCTGAAAGACCATGGCGATATCACGGTCCTTCGGAGGCACGAGGTTGACCAGCTTGTTGCCGATCCACACCTCGCCGCTGGAGACCTCCTCGAGTCCCGCGATCATCCGCAACAAGGTGGACTTGCCGCAACCGGACGGCCCGACGATGACGAGAAACTCGCGGCTCTC